>JAKSPX010000005.1 GCA_024404415.1 Clostridia bacterium
CATTATCTCCAAATGCAGTTTGGCTCCGACAGAGCTTTCGAGAGCCAATCTGATCAAAGAGGGAAAAGACGCGGCATCCGTTTACGTTACAGGGAACACCGCCATTGACGCACTCAAAACCACCGTCCGTGAGGATTACACCCACCCCGAACTGGAATGGGCCAAGGGCAGTCGCCTGATCTTCATCACGGCGCACCGCCGGGAAAACCTCGGCGAGCCGATGCACCACATGTTCCGCGCCATCCGCCGCGTCATGGAGGATCACCCCGACCTCAAGGCGCTCTACCCCATTCACATGAATCCACTTGTGCGCAAGGCGGCCGACGAGGAGCTCGGCGGATTTGACCGCATTCACATCGTGGAGCCGGTCGAAGTGCTGGACTGCCACAACCTGATGGCGAGAAGCTTTCTGATCCTCACCGACTCCGGCGGCATTCAGGAGGAAGCGCCGTCGCTCGGCAAGCCTGTGCTCGTCATGCGCGACACCACCGAACGCCCGGAGGGCATCAAGGCCGGGACGCTCAAGCTGGTCGGCACCGACGAGGCCACTATCTACGAGGAATTCAGCCGTCTCATCACCGATCCCTCCGCCTACGAAGCTATGAGCCGCGCCTCCAACCCCTACGGCGACGGCCACGCCTCGGAGCGCATCGCGGACATCCTCTCCGGCAGAACTCCGCGCGACTGAATCTGATATCGTTTTTTCGATCCCGATAGAAGATTCTGTCGGGATCTTTCTACATATATTATGGAAAGGCAGGCCGACATTTGAACGTACTTGTTATCAGCTATTTCGGCCTATATAATGACCTCACCGCCTCCTTTGTGCACAATCAGGTCAAAGCGCTGGTCTCCGCCAGCTGCCGCGTCCGGGTGCTCATTCCCGAGGTCTTCGGGAAAACGGGCTTCGGCGGCGAAAAATTCCTCCCGTTTTTGAAGGAAACCTCCGTCGACGGCGCGGAATTATACTATTTCCGCCATTTTTCCCTTTCGCGTCTCGGGCGCACGGGTGGAAACGCCAGGCTCGCCATCGCGTCGCTTGCCCCGATCCTTTCCAGAGTCACAAAGGGTTTCAAGCCCGATATCATCCACGCCCACACGCTGGGGTATGACAGCATCATCGGCGCGTGGCTCAAAAAGAAATTTTCCTGCCCGCTCGTCGTCACCACCCACGGCACCGACGCCGCCCGCCCTTTGGAAAACGGGCAGGGGGCGCTTCTGAAAGCGTGGTGCGACGCCTCTGACGCCGTCGTGGCCGTCAGCTCGGCGCTCCGGGACAAAATGCTTTCCGCCTCCCCCGAAAAGACGCCCCGCGTCATCCTGAACGGTTTTGAAGCTCACGCGCTCCCGCAGGATGATATCGTCCGCGACCCCTTCCGCCTCATTCAGGTCGGACATCTGATCCCCTCCAAGCGCTTCGACGTCACCATCCGCGCTCTCGCGCTTCTCAAAAAGGACTTCCCTGCCCTTTCTCTCTCCGTCATCGGGGAAGGGGCGGAGCGCGCGCAGCTGGAAGCTCTCCGGGACGAGCTGGGATTACACGATTCCGTGCATTTCCTCGGGAAACTTCCGAATGCAGAAGTCCTCCGCGAGATGTGCGCTTCCTCCTTCTACGTCATGGCCAGCAAGCCCGAGGGCTTCGGCATCGTCTACACCGAGGCCATGTCCTCCGGCTGCCTCACCATCGGCACCGAGGGGGAAGGCATTGCCGACCTCATCCGCTCCGGCGAAAACGGCTACCTCGTGCCGGTGGACGATCCCGCCGCCATCCGGGACGTGATCGCCGCCTCTCTTCTTGCCCCCGAAAAGGCCGCCCTGATCGCTGCGCGCGGAAAAGAGGACGCCCTTCACCTCACCTGGGAGTCCAACGCCCAACAATATCTCCGCCTTTATCGGGAGCTTCTCGCCTCCTGATCCCACCCACCATAAGGATCTTCTATGAAAGCATTGCTCAAGAAATTAGGCGAGTTCTCTATCGGCCCGCTGTTTGCCGCTCTTGTCGGCTTCATCACGGTGCCGCTCGTCACCCACATCATCAGCGTCGAGGAATACGCGCGCGCCAGCATGTTCACGCTCGCGCAGACCACCATCGCGCTCTTCCTCTACCTCGGCATGGACCAGGCCTTTGTGCGCGAATTTCACGAGGGCGAGGAGCCCGGGAAATTGCTCTCCAACGCCATGCTGCTCCCGGCCATCTTCACCGTCATACTGGACGCGGTGCTTCTCTTAATGCGCTCGCAGGTCAGCATCTGGCTTTTCGACACGCCCGATGAGCACCTCGCCATCTACGCCCTCGCTCTGCTCTTCCCCGCCATGCTCTGTGAGCGATTCGCGCTGGTGAAACTGCGCATGGAGGAAAGGGGCTTTGCCTACTCCTTCTTCACCGTTCTTCTGAAAATACTGACGCTGGTCTTCACGCTCCTTCTGCTCCTCGGGTACGAAAAGAGCTTCCGCAGTGTCGTTTACGCCCTGTCGCTCGCCGAGATCATCTGCGGTATCGTGCTCTTCGTGCTCCTGATCGCGAAAACCAGACTTTCTTTCCATTCGCTCGACCGCAAGCTGATGAGCCGTATGCTCCGTTACGGTCTTCCGCTGATCCCGGCCTCGGCATTGATGTGGATCCTCACCTCCATGGATAAGACCATGCTCAGAAGCATGTCCACCTACACCGAGCTGGGACTTTATTCCGGCGCCTTCAAGATCGTTTCGGCGCTCTCCATCCTGCAGACCTGCTTCACCCTCTTCTGGACGCCGCTTTCCTACCGTTGGTATCAGGCCGACGTCGACAAACGCAACTTCTCCACGGTGATGCATCTGGTGGCCTTCGGCATGACCTGCCTCTGCCTGATACTGCTTCTGGCTAAGGACCTCGTCGCCTGGGTGCTCGGTGCCCAATTTGCCCAGGCTATCTATATTTTCCCCTTTATCATGCTGCACCCGATCATGTACACCATGTCGGAGACCACCGTGATGGGCATCAGCTTCCAGCGCCGCACCGGCAACAACATCATCACCTCGGCGCTCGCCGGCATCTTCAACACCGTATTGAACCTCGCCCTCATCCCGGTCCTCGGGGCCAAGGGCGCGGCCATTGCCACCGGCATTTCCTACATCGTCTTCTTCTGGGCGCGCACGCTCATTTCCCGCAGCCTCTGGTGGGCTTTCCCGGTCGGGCAGTACGTCCTTTATACGCTTGTCATCCTCATCAACTGCGCGCTCCACACCTTCCAGACCGGCTGGATCCCCTACACCGTCTCCGCCGCGAGTCTGCTTTTAGTCGCCCTTGTGAACCTCAAAACGCTCCTCGGCGACCTCCGCTTCCTGAAAAACGATATTCAGGAATAAATTCACCTTATTCCAATGCAAAGGAGGGTCATTTCATGGCAAATAGTGATCATTTCTCCGAAAAATGCGGGATGAACACCGTTTTGCGCGTTTTCTGGGTCCTGACGGTCGTATCCGCTTTCACGGGCTCGTGTCTCCTCTCGGTCAGCTTCCCCGTGATCGGTACCCTGTTCCCGTTCCGCGTCTTTTTGCCCCTCACCGCGCTTTTTACCCTGATCGCCTGCATACGGAACAGGGAAAACCCATGGAAGGACGCCTCTCTGCTCGAAAAAAGCTGCGCTGTCTTCGCGCTTTCCCTTTTTCTTTACGGCTGCGTGTCGCTTTTCCGTGCCGTTGACTTCACCCACACCTTCCATCGTTTCTTCAACCTGATCTTCGATATGGTCTTCTTCCTGCTGCTCCTTTATTATATGAAGAAGCCCTCCTTCCGCAAGCTCACCGTCATCCTCTGCTATGTTCTCCTCTTCACGCTCTCCCTTGTCGCTTTTTACGAGATCTACAACGGCGGCATTTTCTTCGACAAATATGACACCTACAAGCGTCTTTTCATGATGGATCGCCTCTGCCAGTGGCCGACGCTCACCTTTGCCAACTGCAACGACCTCGCCATGGCTCTGGTCTTCCTCCTCTCCATTCTGGCCTCTGACCTTTACCTCAGCCCGACGGTCACGCGCGGCAAGACCATCCTCTTTTCTCTTGCCTCGGCTCTTGTATATTTTCACACCGTCTCCACCACCTCCCGCCTCAGCCGCTACTCCTTCTTCATTCTGATGGCGGCTCTGCTACTCATCTTCCTTCTCAGAAAGCCCCGCTTCTTTGTTTTACCCGTCCTGCTGATCACCGCCATTCTCGCCACGCAGTTTGTCACCCAGTATCACAAGGTCATCCGGCCTTATTATGAATATCGGGTCGCCCTGCGCGCTTACGAGTCGGCAGGCGGGACGGGAGCAGATGCGCCCGTGCTGGACATCAAGAGCGAAGAATCCCTGATGGAACAGTTCATCAACGCCGACGAAGAGGGCAACACGGTGCTGCGCAACGACACGAGCGCCGGTTGGCGTATGCATCTGCTGCTGCACGCCTTCCGCTGTTTCAAGGAATCCTACGCTCTCGGCGTCGGACTCGGCAACACCGAGATGCTGGCCCGGGATCGGATGGTCACCGGCGACGCCGGGATCTACGCCAACCACTGCTTCCTTGTGCGCCTGATCGCCGACTGCGGGATCTTCGCGCTGCTCCCGCTCGTCTTCATCGTGCTTTTGCTCATCCAGAAGATCGTGGCCATTTTCAAAGCGAAAAACCGCCGCGCGGCGGTCTGCGGCATCCTTCTTTCTGCCATGCTGATCCTTTACCCCGTCCTTTCCACTGCCTCCTCCGACGCGCAGGATTCCGCCGCCATGTGGATGTTCCTCGCCTTCCTCGTCACGCTTGCCGTGGAAAATGTCCCTAAGAAGATGCAGGAATAAATTGAAAAATTACGCCGGGCACCCGTAAGTGTCCGGCATTTTTTATTCGCTTTTCATTCTGAGCATATCTCCCGGTTCCGCTTTGAGGGGACAGGCAAGCTTTAATTTCTGCCTCGGGTGCGGCGCGCGCTCCACGGCGTTTCCTTCCGTATCCTCCATGCCCGTCACGGTGAAGCTCCCGCCCGGAATACCCGGCGCGAGAAGTTCCAGTTCGTCGCCTGAGGAGAAGAGGTTCCGCTGTTCGATCTCCAGATACCCCTCCCCGACACCCGTCACGACCGCCGCGATCTTCTTTTTCTGGCGGTAAAGGCCGTCGTTATAGGGCTCGGCCTGCTCTTTTCCGAAATAGAAGCCGCTGGAATAGGGACGGTGGGAGGCGCATTCCAGCTCCTCCCGGCAAACCGCCGGGGATGCCAGCCCATCGAGCTTCATCCGGTAGGCGCGCACGACGGTGGCGATATAGTAAGGCGTTTTCATGCGCCCCTCGATCTTCAGCGAGCTGACCCCGGCCCTGACGATGTCCTCCACGAAGTCGACGGTATTGAGGTCGTGGGAGGAGAGGATGGCGCTGTACCCATCCTCCTCGGCGATGGGGAAATATTCGCCCGGCCTCTTTTCCTCGGTGAGGGCATAATTCCAGCGGCAGGGCTGGGCACATTCGCCGCGGTTGCCGCTGCGGGAAGCCATGAAAGAGGAGATCAGGCACCGGCCGGAGTAGGCCATGCACATCGCGCCGTGAATGAAGGCCTCCAGTTCCAAAGTCGGCGGCGTTTTCGCGCGGATCTCCGCGATATCTTCAAGGGTCGCCTCGCGCCCGAGCACGATCCTTTTGCACCCGAGGTCGTGAAAGACTCTGGCGGCGGCGTAATTCTGGCAGTTGGCCTGCGTGCTCAGGTGGATATCCAGCCGCGGCTCTGCCTTTTTAAAGACGTCGATCACGCCGATATCCGAGATGATGGCCGCGTCGGCCCCTATTTCATATAAATAGCGGGCGTAGTCCCCGAGTCTTCCGATCTCCTGATTCTTCGCAAAGCAGTTGACTGTGACGTAGAGCTTTTTCCCCGCCTTGTGCACAACCTTTGCCGCCTCGGCGAGCATTTGGTCGTCAAAGCCGACGTTTCCGGCGCGGAGCTGCATGAAGCTTCCGCCCAGATAGACCGCGTCCGCGCCGAAGCGCAGCGCTGTTTTCAAGGCTTCCATGCTCCCGGCGGGCGCAAGCAGTTCGGCTTTCTTGTTTTCAGGCATTTCCATAACGTCTCCCGTGAATACGTAAGGCAAAGCCGGAGTGGCTTTGCCTTATCGGTGTTTTTACTTCTTGCGGAAAAGGGAAAGGAGCTTATCAAGGCCCTTCGGCTCTTCCTTGGCCGCCGGAGCGGGTGCTTTCGGCTGTTCGGCGGGCTTCTTCGGCTCGCTCACCGGCTTTTTCGCGGGAGCGGGTTTCTTTTCCGCCGGAGCCGCGGGCTTGGCTTCCTTCTTCGGAGCCGAGCACTTCGGGCACTTGCCGTCTTCCAGCTTGGTGCCGCAGTCCGCACAATACTTCAATCCGTTGCCGCAGGTCACGCCGCAGAACGTGCACACTTCCTGATTATTTTCCAGTTCTTTGCCGCAGTTTTTGCAATACATATCCGTTTACCTTCCCATGTCCATAATGATACCGCTCAAGGGATCTTCATCAGGTATTATATAGTATAGTATCACTTTCCGCAGCCGTTTTCAAGAGCGCTTTTGCGAAAATACGCCGATATTCCGCCATAATCGCGTTTTTGCGCGTCGCAGCTTGCACAAAAAGAAAAAATATTGTATAATACTCTCTACTGACTAATCCCCGTGAAAGGAGTCCTTTTCATGCCAAGCTGGGAAGAACTGAGAGAGACCTGCCTCGCCTGCCAGAAATGCCGCCTCGCCGAGACCCGCACCAACGTCGTTTTCGGCGTCGGGAACGAGAATTCCCCGATCCTCTTCATCGGTGAAGGCCCCGGCGAACAGGAAGACCTGAAGGGAGAGCCGTTTGTCGGCCGCGCCGGCAAGCTGCTCGACGATATGCTCGGCATCATCGGTCTCGACCGCACCAAGGTCTACATCGCCAACATCGTCAAATGCCGTCCGCCGCAGAACCGCGACCCGCTTCCCGACGAGCAGGAGGCCTGCATCGGCTATCTGCGCGCGCAGACCGCCCTCCTCCGCCCGAAGATCATCGTCTGCCTCGGGCGCATCGCCGCCATGAAGATCATCACCCCCGATTTTCACATCACGCGCGACCACGGCAAGTGGTATGACCGCGCGGGCGTGCGCATGATGGCGCTTTATCACCCCGCGGCGCTTCTCCGCGACCCGCGTCGCAAGGCCGAGACGCTTCCTGACCTTCTGGCCATCGAAGAAGAACTGAAAAAAATCGCCGGAACGGCGGAATGAGAAAGGCCAAAGAGATATGAAATTCATTGCTCACCGCGGCGCCTGCCTTGAAGAGACCGAGGACACGCTCGCATCTCCTCTCCGTGCCGCGTCTTACGGTGCCTACGCCGTTGAATGCGACCCGCGCTTCACCAAAGACGGCAAGCTCGTCATTTTCCACGACGATACCCTCAAGCGCCTCGCAGGCGACCCCGCGCGCGTAATCGACCTGGATTACGCCGACATGAAGGCGCGCCTTGCTTCCAAAAATTTGGCTCTGACCACCTTTGATGAGGTGTTGAGGGATTACACCGGCGCGTCGGCGGTGCTTTTTGACCTCTCCTTCGACGCGACCGACCCGGAATTTTTCAAGCTGCTCCGGGACGCCCCCTTCCGCGCCATCGCCGGGGTGCACGACCCTAAAGAGGCCGAAGCGGCCCGGAAATACCTCCCCGCCGAGGATGTTCTGGCCTTCATGCCCAAGCCTTCCATGGCGGAGGACTTTCACGAAGCCGGGTGCGGCATCCTGCGCCTCTGGGAGCACTGGCTCACTGACGTATCGCCCGCGGACGTGCGGCGTCTGGTCGGCGAGACCGAGGTCTGGATCATGGCGCACGATCCCACCGTTTTGCACCCGCTCTTTTCCATGAACGGCTCCCCCGCCTCCATTGAAAAAGTCAAGGCCCTCGGCGCGGACGGCATCCTATTAAACGACATCCGCATGGCTATGGCTCACTGATCTTCAAGCGGTACTGCATCCACACGCAGTACCGCTTTATTATGGATAGAAATTTCAAATTCCCCCGCCTTTTCCCCTTCTTTGGGGCATTCATAGAAAAAATGCGGCGCGTAGAGAAGCGCCGAGAGTGCCCTTTTCTCTCCGTCCCGCAAGGGAAGCATGACCGACGCGCCGAGCGTGACCGTTTCTTTTTCCCCGTTTACGACGGGGATATCCGAGGAAAGGCGCACGCCGGTCGTCCTGATATCCCGGGAACAGGCTTCAAAGAGCGAAAGGTGGTCGTTCCAGTCGTCGGGGTCGTCCAATGTGACGATGATGAGCCGCCTCCCCTCTTTTTCAAAAAGCGAGACAAGGCACCTCCCGGCTGACGCGGTGTAGCCGGTCTTGCCGCCGACACAGGCCTCGCTTTTCCAGAGGAGCTTATTGTGGTTCCGCATCTCATGCCCGTCAAAAACGGCGTGGCGCATGGCGCTGATCGCGGCGACGGTTTCATTTTCAAAGGCCGCCTCGGCGATCAGGGCAAGGTCACGCGCGGTGGAGTGGTGATTTTCCCCATCCAGCCCGGCGGGGTTCTCAAAGAGCGTGTCCCGGCATCCGAGTTCTTCCGCCTTTTCATTCATCCACCCGACAAATATCTCCTCGCCGCCCGCCGCCTCCGCCAGAGCCAGTGCCGCGTCGTTGCCCGAGGCCAGAAGCAGTCCCGTAAGCAGCTCCCTTACTGTCCGCTTTTCCCCGGCGCGGAGGTACATTCTGGAGCCTTCCACGCGGGTGCATTCCGCCCCGATCTCCACCACCATCTCCATATCCAACCTCTCCGACGCGCCCAGCGCCGTCATCAGCTTGGTGGTCGAGGCGATCTTTATCGGCGCGTCGGCGTTTTTCTCATAGCAGAATTCCCCGCTCCATGTGTCGTAGACCGCCTCCGCCTTTCCTTCCGCCCACGCCCGCGGCGCAAGCAGAAGAAAAAGGAGCAAGATCACAGAGAAATATCGCCGGAACATGAAAATACCCCCTCTGAGAATAGGATGTCCGTTCATCCTATTCTCAGAGGGGGCCTATTATGCCCGGATCAGTCCTCCGGGATATCTTCTTCGTCTTCCGACTTCTTTTTGCCGAACATATCCTTGAACTTGCTGACGGTGTCGGGAAGCGCCGCAAGCACGCCCTCGATGGGCGAAGAAGCGCCGCCTCCGCCGACCGGGACAAAGGTGACCTGCGTGCCGTCGGCAATGGAGAGGAAGCCCAGCGGGTTGACCGTGACGCCCGCGCCGCTGCCGCCGCCGAAGTGGATGTTGGGGTTGTCCTTGCCGGAGAAATCGCTGCCGCCGGAGGCAAAGCCGAAGGACATCTTGGAGATCGGAATGAGGGTGAGGCGCGGAGAGATCACCATGGGCTCGCCGATGACGGTTTCGGAGTCCACAAGCTCGCGGATCTTGCCGAGGGTGGTTTCCAGAAGAGAATTGATCTTGTTATTCGGTTTGTTGTTCTGTTCCATTTTCTTACTCCTTTGTTACAGCACTTTATATTTGATCAGGTCGATGAGCAGTCGGATCGCCGAGAAGACCAGTTTCCCGACCGTGATGGAAACGGTCACGTCGCCTTCGATCCTGCCCTCGTCGTAGTTGGGCACGATGTCGACGTTTGCATGCCGCAGGCGCTTGGAGAAGCGATCCAGAATGGCGAGGAATCCCGCGACCGCCGAGGAGGCCGCGCCGTAACGGATGGCCGTGTCGCCCGCATCGGGCGCGTGCACATCCCATTTCAGATTGAGCGTGCTGATATAAAAGCAGCTCAGGATCGGTGGAAGATGCTTGGTAAGCAGGGTCTTGATGAGCCCGAGGGAGAGTTTGGTTTTCTTTTTCTTCTTTTTCTTCTTGTCTTTTTTCTCCGGTTCTGCGGGCTTTTCCTTGGGTTCTTTCTTCTTTTTTTCTTTTTTCGGGCGTTTTTTCTTCTTCTTTTTCTTTTCCTTCTGCGGCAGGATGGTAAATCTCAGGAAAAGGAATTTGATCTTTAAGGAAAATACCTTTTCCCGGTACCCCGCCATGACGCCGACCGGCACCAGCATCACCAGCGCCAATAGGAGGACGATCAGGCCGAGAAGGGAAAGAAGAACGATTCCGACGATCTTCATGCCTCAGCTCCCGCTTCTTCAAGTCCCTCCAGCATGGTGAGCTGCGCGTCGCTCATTTCCTCCGGCAGCGGCGGCAGGTCGCGAAGCGAGCTCAGGCCGAAGATGCGCAAAAACGCTTCGGAGGTGCGGTAAAGGATGGGCCTTCCGGGCACGTCCAGGCGGCCGCTCTCCTCCAGAATGCCCTTTTCCAGGAGGTTCGTCAAGGTGTAGGCGCTGTCCACGCCGCGGATCTGCTCAATGACGCCGCGCGTCACCGGCTGGCGGTAGGCCACCACCGAGAGCACCTCGAGTGCCGAGGGGGAAAGCGAGGGGGATTTGCGCTGTTCCAGCACGGCCAGCACCTTTTCGCCGTAGGCCGGCTTGGAGCAGAGCTGCGCCTTGTCATCCAGGAGCAGGAGCCGGACGCCGCGTTCCTCGTCCTCTTCGTATTTTTCCTTCATCACGGCAAGGAGCGATTCGACGGTCTGCTTTTCTTCGCCGAGCACCTCCGCGATCTTCAGCATGTGCACCGAATCGCCGGCGGCAGAGAGGATCGCCTCGATCGCGGCCGTCAGCTTTGTCACGTTTTTTTCATTGGCTTCGCTCAATTTTTGACACCGTCCTTCCCGTTATGCCATCATATTGGCGCAGAGTTTCAGGGTCTGCCCGTCGGTGTTGTCGCTGATGAGGGCCACACCGTCGCGGATCAGATCCAGCACGGCGAGAAAGGCCGCCACCGCGTGACGCTTGTCCCGCTCCCCGTAAAAGAGCGCCGTCACATCGACTTCGCCGAGCTTTTTGAGAATGCTCACGATATATTCGCTTTTTTCCTCCACCGAGATGATCTCCCGGTGAACGATGCCCGAAAACGCCTCGCGGGACGGCGGCTTTTTGCGCTCGTCGCGTAAGAAGATGGCCTTCATGGCGTCCAACAGATCGCCCGGCTCGTGGTGATAATCGGGCGTGCGGGATCTTTCGAGCACCTCGGGCGGCTTGGTGATGAGCAACTGGCCTTCCGGCAGGCGAAGGGCCAGCCACGCCGCCGCTTCCTTGAACTTTTTATACTCGATGAGGGCGTCGGCAAGGGCTTTGCGCGGGTCCTCCTCTTCCTCCTCCGGCTTGGGGAGCATCATGCGCGACTTGATGTAGATCAGAGCCGCCGCCATGACGGTGAATTCGGTGACATTGTCGAGATTCTGCTCTCTTATGACCGGCATATAGTCAAGATACTGCCTTAAGATCTCGGCGATCGGGATATCCCGGATGTCCACTTTATTCTTATTGATGAGGAATAACAGGAGGTCCAGCGGGCCTTCAAAGGTTTCAAGCTTGAAATTCAGATCCATACATCACGCAAACAGGGAAATGATCCCCGCGATCGCGTCCCCTTCGATTTGGTAGATCCAGTTGACCGCCGCGTTGAGCGGGATGGAAAGAAGTCCCGTCATCAAAAGCAGGATCAGAAGGATCATACCGTAGCGCTCGAAGCGCATCACGGTAAAATAGGCTTTTGCCGGCAAAAAAGAGCCGAGCACCTTCCAACCGTCCAAAGGCGGGAAGGGAATGAAATTGAATACCCCGAGTCCGATGTTGATGACCGCGGCGTACTGGAAGATGCTTGTCAGCACCTCCAGAACCGTTGAAAAGGTCGTTGAACCGAACTTCAGGTAATTGGCCGCATAGGCAAGGAAGAAAAGGTGTGCGAAAAGAAGCATGATAAAGGAGAGGATCAGATTGCACACCGGCCCTGCAAGGGCGGTCAGACACATATCGCGCTCGGGCTTTTTGAAATTGCGCACATTGACGTTCACCGGCTTTGCCCAGCCGACGTGGAACACCAGAAGCATGATAAGGCCGAAAAGATCGACGTGCTTCAGAGGATCCAGCGAGATGCGCCCCGAGAGCTTGGCGGTGTCGTCCCCCAGCTTATAAGCCATCAGGCCGTGCGCCGACTCGTGCGCCGCGACGGCCAGAAGGATGCCCGGCAGCGTCAGAAGCAGGTCAATGAGCGCTTCGGTCGGGTTTTCGAGGAATGCGGAGAGCATCTCAGATGATCTCGGTACGCAGGGTACCGATGCCTTCGCCGACGATCTCGATGACGTCGCCCGGAACCATCGGCCCGACGTTGACCGGCGTGCCGCAGGTGAAGACGTCGCCCGGGAGCATGGTCATGTAGGTCGTGACGTATTCGATGAGCGACGGGATATCCCACATCATGAGGTTGGTATTGCCATCCTGTCTCTTTTCGCCGTTGAGGAAGGTCTTGATAGCGATGTTGTTGTGTTCAAGGCCGTCGGCGACGAACGGGCCGACCGGGGCGGAGCCGTCAAGGCCCTTGCCGCGGGTCCATTGATTGTCCTTGAACTGAATGTCGCGGGCGGTGATGTCGTTTAAGCAGGTGTAGCCGAGGATGTAATCCAGCGCCTCTTCCTTTTTGACGTTCTTGGCCTTCTTCTTGAAGACGACGGCGATCTCACCCTCGTAATCGAAGCGGTCGGTGAAAGCGGGCTTTTCGAGCTTTTCATTCGGGTCAAGCAGCGAGGTGGTGGGCTTGATGAAGATGATGGGTTCGGCGGGGACTTCGTTGCCGAATTCCATGATGTGGTCGTAGTAGTTTCTGCCGATGGCGACGATCTTGGTCGCGTCGCAGGGAGCGGCGAGGACCGCGTCGGCTAATTTCACGCTGCCGCCGTCCTTTTCAACGCCGTCATAGGGCGCTTTTTTCAGAGTGAAGACGGTATCTTCCTCTATAATGCCCCATTTGGTTTCGGTTTTTTCCTTGTTGGTGTAGATTTTTGCGTATTTCATCCGGGATCACTCCTTTAATTATTTTCAAATGCACAAATCAGGCGGAAGAGCTCGTCGCGGCCGATCTTCTTTTCCGCCGAGTAGAGAAGGACCGAATCCTCCCCCACGCCGAGGGTCTCCGCCGTGCGGCGAATGGCCTCGTCATATTCGATCTTCTTCAATTTGTCGGCCTTATTGGCCACGATGGCGACCGGCGTGCGGCGCTTTTTGAAGTAGGAGAGCATGTCTATATCCAGTTCGGTCGGTTCATGTCTTGCGTCTACGATCAGGATGCCGAGGGAGATGGTCTTACAGACGGCAAAATACCCTTCGATCAGGTCGGCCCAGCGCTCCTTTTCCTCAAAGGAGACCTTGGCGTAGCCGTACCCCGGGAGGTCGACCCACAGAAGCTTGACGTCGCAGTCGAAATAATTGACGTGTAAGGTCTTGCCCGGCGTCTTTCCCACGTGGGCGAGGTTTTTCCGGAGGGCGAGGCTGTTGATCACCGAGGACTTGCCGACGTTGGATCTGCCTGCAAAGACCACCTGCGGGAGGGTGCTCTGGAGGAAGCCCTGACGGTTGGCCGCCGAGGTGACGAATTCGATTTTATTGGTGTTGATCATTTTCTGACCCTTTCAGCAAACGAGTCCCGCGCCCTTGTCCTTCGGAAGCTCGGTATGGCAGGGGATCACGCCGACCTCCGCGGGCTTATTCTCCGCCGCATCCTCCTTCGGGGGCAGGAGCGCCGCGGAAAGCACGGTGTCGATGTCCTCCGCCGGGATGAAGGAGAGCGCTTCGCGCACCTTGGGGTCTATCTCGGCAAGATCCGAGAGGTTTTCGGCGGGAATGATGACGCGCTTTGCGCCGTGGCGCATGGCGGCCATGGTCTTTTCGCGGAGTCCTCCGATGGCGAGTACGCGGCCGCGGATGGTGATCTCACCGGTCATGGCGAGGTCGGTCGGCACGGCGCGCCCGGTCAGGGCAGAGACCAAAGCCGTCACGATGGTGACGCCCGCGGAAGGCCCGTCCTTGGGAACGGCGCCTTCGGGGAAGTGGATGTGGATATCGTATTTCTTGTAGAAATCCTTTTCGATGTGGTAGCGTTCGGCGCGGGCACGGACGCAGCTCACCGCCGCGGCGGCCGATTCCTTCATGACGTCGCCGAGGTTGCCGGTGAGTTCGATCTTGCCGCTTCCCTCGAGGATGTTGACTTCGGCGGGCAGGATCTCGCCGCCGACCGCCGTCCAGGCAAGCCCGGTGACGACGCCGACCTCGCTTTCGTGGGCGGGAAGCGTTTCCTTAAACTTCTTGGGTCCTAAAAGCTCTTCGATGTTGTTATCATTTACGCGGAGCGACCTGGCTTCACCCGAGGCGATCTTTTTCGCGCACTTGCGGCAGATGGCCGCGATCTGTCGTTCGAGACCGCGCACACCCGATTCGCGGGTATAGGCCGAGATGACGGTACGGAGCATGTCATCCGGCAGACGCAGATTGACCGGGCGCAGACCGTGGCGCTTGAGTTCGCGCGGCAGGAGGTGACGGCGGGCGATCTCCACCTTTTCCTCGTCGGTGTAGCTCGAAAGCTCGATGAGCTCCATGCGGTCGAGTAACGGGCGCGGGATGGCACCGACATCGTTGGCCGTCATGATGAAGAGCACCTCGGAGATATCGAAGGGAAGCTCGATATAGTGATCGCGGAAGGCGTGGTTCTGCTCAGTGTCCAGAACCTCCAGCATGGCGCTGGCGGGGTCGCCGCGGAAATCCGAGGACATTTTGTCGATCTCATCGAGCAATATGACTGGGTTGCGGCTGCCAGCCTGACGCATGGCGTTGATGATGCGGCCCGGCATGGCGCCGATGTAGGTCTTGCGGTGACCGCGGATATCGGCCTCGTCGCGCATACCGCCGAGCGATACGCGGGCGAATTTTCTGCCTGTGGCCTCAGCAATGGCGATGCCAATGGAGGTCTTGCCGGTGCCCGGAGGGCCTGCAAGGCAGATGACCTGCCCTCTGAGGTCGGGATTGAGTTTTCTGACCGATCAGAATTCCAGAATGCGCTCCTTGCCCTTATCCATGCCGTAGAAATGCTGGTCAAGGTACTTTGCGGCGGAAGCGACGTCGCGGCGCTCCTCTGTGGTGGTGTTCCACGGGAGCTCAAGGCAGGCGTCCAGCCATGCGCGCGAGACGGCGCTTTCGGGCGAGCTTGAACCGAGGCGGCCAAGGCGGCTTGCCTCCTTCAGGAGCTTCTCCTCCGCTTCCCCGCCGAGGTGCAGGGCGAGGATCTTTTCGCGGTATTTCTCCGCCTCGCCCTCCGCGTCGTCCTCGCCAAGCTCGGATTGAAGGGCGCGGATCTGCTCGTGGATATAGTATTCCTTCTGGTTTTTGTTGATGTTTTCCTGCGTTTTTGCCTGAATGTCGCCCTCGATCTTCAGAATACCGATCTCATGCGACAAAAAGGAGCACATGGTCTCGATGCGCGCGTAGGGGCGGCGCTCGGCGAGGATCTTCTGGCGATCCTGATAGGACATGTGGATGTTCTGTGCGATGTGGTCGGCGATCTTGTTGTAATCCGACTCGGTCTCCACCTCAAAGGAGAGATCGTCGCTGATGCGCGGCGCGAGGGCGGCATACTCCTCCCACTTGTCCTTGAGCACCCGCACGGCGGCCTCGGTGCGGCTCTGCATACGCGGGTTTTTGGTGTCTTCGATCTTTTCGACGCGCACCGAAATGAACGGTTCGTCGCTGACGTATTCCTCGATCTCGGCGCGGTAGGAGCCCTCGACCATGGCGCGCATATTGTTGCCCGGCATTTTGAGGAGCTGCTTGACGTAGGAAACGGTGCCGACCTTGTAAAGATCCTCGTAGGTGGGATCGTTTACGCGGATGTCCTTCTGCGTCACCAGAAAGACCGGCTGGCCCGAGGCCATTGCGTGCTCGAGGGCACGGATGGACTTGTCTCTTCCGACGTCAAAATGCACGATGGCTCCGGGGAAGACCGTGAGCCCGCGAAGCGCCACCGCCGGGAAGATGGGTTTTATCATATAACCTGTCGTTTTATTCATATTTGCCTTCATTTTACCCTGTAACTCTTGTGATTATGATCGGGAATTGCCTCTCGGCATCCGAATTATAGATAAATAGAATTATACACTATTCCGCCCGTCTCTGCAAGTCTTTTTTCGTGCCGAAAAAGTACAGAGCCGCCGCAAACGGACACATTTTGCGGCAGCCCCGTAAAGACATCTCTTATTTCTTATTTTTTCGCTCTCTTGAGCTTCATCACGACGAAGCGGATATAGAGAATGCACAGGCCGATGAAGAGCGCGCCGAGAAGGCTCGTGACCTGCTGGGCGTAGAGCGGAAGCCCGAGGAAGCGGTTGCCCGCGTTCTGGATGTGCGTCACCAGCGGGCTGATGGCCAGCACAGTCAGGAAGCCGAACGGCCCGGCCACTGCCGAGGAGAGCGCCAGCGAATCGGCTCGTTTTTCCACCGGCACGTAGTCAAAGATCAGATTGATCACCGCGCTGTTCGCGCCGCCCATGGCGATGCCGTCCAGAATATAATAAAGCGCAAAGAAGATCTTGCCGGTCGCCGGTGTGGCAAGCGACGCGGAGATATATCCCGCAAGCGAGAAGAAAAGGCATATACGGAGCATGGCGGCGAAGGAATGCTTATCGGCATACCTTCCCCAGAAGTTTTCCACCAAAATGCGCACCAGACTTCCCGCCGCCGTCAAAGCCACGATGAAGGTCTGGGAAAAGCCGAGCTCCTTGATCTGATAGGTCCCGTAAAACGAGGTGCTGGCGTAGGACGCCATGTCCCAAAGCACAAAGACGAGTGCGATAGAAAGTACGTTCTTATCGCGGAAGACCTGCTTCATACCGGCGAGGACGTTTCCCTGTTCCACCGTATCCTCCGCCGGTTTTTCCACGGCGAGGATCATGGTCAGAAGGTTGAGGGCTGAGAGGACCAGAACGGTGACGGCGGTCAAAAGGAAGGCCTTTCGGAGGTCGCCCGCCTCCTTGAAGGTGTCGATCAGCCAGCCCATCCCGAAGGAGAAGAGGATGCCGGTGACGAGCGAAATGATCTCCTTGTTGGCCGTGAAGCGTCCGCGCTTTTCATCCTCCACCGCCGACATCAGCCAGTTGATCTTCTTCGGATGCGCCGCGTAGTAGGCCACGTAAGATGCGAATATAGAGGCGACAAGGAGCACAATTTTGACGGTTTTCGGAAGCTCCAGAAGCGGAATGACATATAAGAAGGTGAAAAGCGCCTGATTCAACACTGTGAGTATGACGACGAATCTTTTCACCGTTTTCTTTCTGTAAAATAGCGAGAGCAGTTCAAAAACGCAGCCGAGCGAGACAAACGCGGAGATGATACCGGTCAGGCTGTCGCTGATGCCCAGCTCCGAGGTGATGCGCGCAAGGAAAGAGCCGGTCACGAGGATGGAGACGAGGTATTCAATGGCCGCCTGCGCCATGTAGAGCTTGCGGGTGCGGGCGTATGCGGGGGAACGGA
>JAKSPX010000050.1 GCA_024404415.1 Clostridia bacterium
CCGTCTATCGCTGCAAGATAATAGAAGACTTTAATTGCTCCTTTTTTAGAGATCAGGATCATTTTATCTCCTCCTTTATAATTTCAACGCCTCGTCCGACAACATCAGATCGTCGAACTCCTCTTGGGTTTCAAACTGAATCTCACGCCCCAAACCCGTTTGAATCGTGACGTTTCCGTGAATCACAAGGTTGGAATCTCCCGAGGCAATCCCAGCTTCCATATCCTCAAAGCCCGAGAGGAACGCCTGTAAATCCTCTGCAAGATATTCATCGACCAGTTCCTCCATTCTCTCCCGATAGGCGAGAATGGCCTCCATGTTTTTCTCTCCGACCTCTTCGATCAATCTCCTGCGTTCACGGAGAAGCGCGGCTTCCTTTTCACTCATCGACACTTCTTTATATACAGAAATGGCGAGCCTGCCCCACCCCACATAATTGACGCGGCTCAGGAAATTTGCCGCAAACAGTACTCCGTCCCCGGCGGAGGCCACCGCGCTCCGGAGTGCTGCATCGGCGGTATCCGTCAGTGCAAACGTCGCCTCTGAAACTGTCATCATACGCAGAATCGTGCGATTATTGAAGGGAATGACTTCTTCCCAGTCGATGGCTCTGAGGTCTTTCGTCTTTTGATACTGCCTGATAAGCTGCCGCACAAAATAGAAACCGCGGACGATAGTTTCATTGATCATCACCACAGCCGCCTGTTTGCCGAGAGCTTCCAATTCAGGGAGTTCATAGCGGAAATCCATTCTGTTTTTCACATACAGTTTATCAATCACTGCCAATAGATTGGAACCCTTAAGCACAGGTAAACCTGCTATTTCATAAGCAAAAGAATAGAATAATCCAGGGATGCCCATTCCCGCGCCTGCCGTACTATTTGAACCGGACACATCACTGATCAGATGCCCTGCCCAGTTACGGGCAACTTGCAGAATTTCGATCAATAACGGTGATGCAGCTAATGTATGGACAAGAGCCTTCACCGCTTTAGGTAACTCTGCTTCCTTTTCCTCTTCAAGACGCTCCATCACCAAGATCGCCAGCCAATCGAAAAGTGCCGAAAGTATGACGGGAAGCCAAACACTTATTAAATCCTTTGGCGTTGTTTTGACCTTCAGGAAAGAGATTTCCCCTTCTTTATTGATGAAAATTCCATAACGCGTAAATGCAGTAACAATTGAGGCAATCAAACCCAGTGGCGTAGGATGATGCGCAAGGTCGGCAAGATGATGGTCCTTTGCACTTACTTTTATGCCCGCTCCAGACCAGACATTGTCCTGTGAGGCTTTATATCGGTTTTCAAAAAACTCTATGGCACCTTTGTCGGAATCCCCCTTGTAGCCCAATCGCTGTGCTTCTTTCTTGACCCATTCCATAACCTTTTTCTCAGGGTCACCATCGACCGAAAATGCCCCGACAAAGACAGAATCCAACGCGCCGCACAGAACACCGCTTGCGGCTGCAAGAGCATAGTCAAACGTGTCCGCGTGGTTGATATAACTTTTCAGTTCCGCATCTACTGCGGCGGTCGCCTCCTGAAAGGAAGCGAGATCGGGCTTGATGGCTTTGTCGGAAAACACCATCTCAGCAGTTAAAATATCCTGATTTTGATTCATCAGATTTCCTTTCCGCAAGCCACGCTCTCATTGCACGGCATGCGCTCACGTCCAAATAAACTTGTGACCTAATTCTGTTCTTTATCTTTCATTATAATATCAATCGACCTATATTTCAACATGTATTTCGGTATATTACGTTTGCATTATCAAAAGCCCTTCTCTTGACATCCACCCTGACGGATGGTAAGATAGACTTACAAAACCCAAGGAGGTTTACTTATGAAAATTCATCGTTTTCTGGCAAGCGATTATCTGAAACTCGATAGTTCCGTCTTCACCGGCGGCGGAACGGACGACACTTTGGCACTGCAGGCGCTTCTCGACACGGCGAAAAACGGCGACGGCGTGTATATCACGCTCGACGGCGCGGCGCTGGTCTCGCACCTGACCGTGTATTCCAACACCACCATCGAATGCCTCTCCACCGACTGCGGCTTTTTCCAGATCGCGGGCACCAGCACCGCCATCCTCACCAACGCCGACTGGGACGACGAGACGCCCCGCACCCGGAACATCTCGCTTATAGGCGGCACCTACAATCAGGACTGCATCCATCAGGAGCACCACACCCCCTACTATAAATCGTGGTTCAAGGAAGGCAAGGCCTACGAGGCCATCGCGCGCCGCTACACCTTCGGCCTTGAATTCTACGGCGTAAAAAACCTCCTCGTCCGCGGCTTGACCATCCGCAATTTCCGTACCTTTGCCCTCGCCGTCGGGTGCTTTGAAAACGTGACCATTGAAAATACCTGGCTCGACCTGCCCGACCATGTCGACGCCTCCAATCAGGACGGTTTCCACTTCTGGGGTCCCGGCCGCTTCCTCACGGTGAAAAACGTCGGCGGACGTGTGGGCGACGACTTTATGAACCTCGGCCCGGACGAGCGCGACAAGGTCTCCTCCATCACCGACGTTCTGATCGACGGCGTCTTCCTCGACCACGCCGATCAGGCGCTCCGCCTGCTCTCCCGCGACAAGGGAAGGCTTGACCGCGTGACCATCCGCAATATCTCAGGTAATTACAAGAGCTTCGGCTTCTACATCAACCCGTGGTTCGGCGACGACACCCTCGGGAGCTTCGGGAATATCTTCATCGAAAACGTCGACCTGCAGGCGGAAAAGCCGAATTACGACTACCGCCCGCCCATGCTCTTCTCCATCGGCGGCAATATCGAGCTTTTGAAGATCAAAAACGTCCGCTCGCACGCATCCACGGATAACCGCACCCTCTTTGAGATCGGCTACCCCTACGCCCGCCCGGATAACACCGACCTCAAAAAATTCGGCATCGAGCAGAAGCTCGAGACCATCGTCATCGAGGATCTTCTCGTCACCGAAAAAGAGGGCGACCCGAAGGACACCGACTACATCGGCGTTTACGCCCCGGTCGACCGCCTGACCCTCGACCACGCGACCGTCATCAAGCCCGAAGCCGATGATTCTTCTCTTCTCACCGTCGGTGAGGAAGGAAAGATCTCGACCCTCATCACCGAAGGCATCTATGCGGAAAATCTCACGACGGTCATCCGTGGGGAAGACAAGATCGAAAAGAAAATCGAAAGATAAAGGAGCGAAACGACATGAAAAAAGAACGTCTGACTATCGCTTTCCCCATTTGGGGCATATTTGACACCTCCGCCTCCGGCGCCTACCATGACCCCGAGAAAATGATGGCCGAGCACGCCGAAAGAGGCTTCAACTGCGTCCGCCTCGAGGACGGCGCGGGGCTGATGCACGATCTTTCCGGCGCACGCCGCGGCCCGGCGAAGCTGGGTTCCCCCTTCGGGGAGGTCGGTTTCGTTCTCCGCCAGCAGGACGTCATCGGCGGCGACGGCTACTGCGACGTCCGCGCACGCCTTTTAGCCCTTGCCCGCGCGGCCAAAAAGAACGGCATCAAGCTCATCCTCTCCTCGTGGTACTATCTCCACACCTACTGGTGGACCCGCGAGCCGGAGCTCAACCAGCTTTATTTCTCCATGCCGCCCCACGAGCGCTTCATGGCTTTTGCAAAGCTTCTTGACTACATCCTCGTCGAGCTGGAAGAGGCAGGCCTTGCCGACGTGGTCGCCTTCGCGGAGATCTTAAACGAGACCAACGGCCTCTCCTTCTATTCCGGTCAGAGCCGGGAAGAAAAGGAGCTTTTCGTCCGCGATCACACCGAAGCCATCGCTTTCCTGAAAGAGCGCCACCCGGAGATCGACTTCGCCTACGACTGCTTCATGCCCGGCACCGAAGGCTGGGAGGTCCCGACCAACATCCAGGTCCTCAATTTCCACAACTATTACCTCTGGGCGGTCTACGACGCGCTGGAAAAGCACGATATGTCGGCCTATTACAAGGAAACGCCGGTCAAGCGCGCGGACGTGGAGAATTATCGTCCCTCCCGCGGCCTTCTGATGGTCGGCTCGGAGGACTGGTACGACCGCTGCACGCTTTACGGATCGCTCGACCCGAAGTATCTCCCCGAGCTCTCCTCTCTTCTGGAAAACAACCTCGCCGCCAACGTCGATCTCTTCAAATCCAGACTCGCCTCGGTCATTGGCAAGGTCAAGGAAATGTCCCGGCGCTTCCCGGAGGCCGACATCGTCTCGGGTGAAGGCATGACCTATTGCGGCGCGAGATGGCTGACCTGGGAAGAAAATTCCGACCTCTACTGGGAGATGGTGAAGTACACCATGGATTCCTACAAAGAAGCCGGTTTCCGCGGCTCGGTCATCAAGACCTGCCTCGGCCCGGAGGATCCCTCGTGGAATATGTGCAAGGATCGCATCCGCGCCCTCAATGAGCGCTTCCTGAAAGACTGATGACCAATCAAGACATCCTGAAAGTCGCGCTTGCCCAGTCGGCGGTCGATATGTCCTGTGCACCTGAGGATTTTCTCAAAGAGGAGCCGACGTTCGTGATCTCGCGCCCGCAGGAAAATGCACGGCGCTACCTGAAGCTCCCCTTCATTCTGGCCATCACAAGCTACGGGCACGGCGCGGTGGCCTCCACGCAGCCGGAATACGCCGCCTTTGTCGGGAAAGTATCCGACCGAGCACCTTTTCGAGACGCCGAATCTCCACGTGCTCAACGATTATTTCGAGGAGCGAGGCTTCCGTGTCTGCTTCATGGCGGAATATTTTCTGCCGGACGTGGGCGCTCTGAAGCCGCTTGACTGCCCCTATTCGCTGAAATTTCTCGAAAAAGGAGAATTTTCCGACCTATACGTCCCTGCGTGGTCGAATGCGCTCTCCTTTTCGCGGCCGGAGGACGACGTCCTCGCCATCGGCGCTTACGACGGGGAGATGCTTATCGGCCTCGCAGGCTGCTCCCGGGACGCGGAAGAAATGTGGCAGATCGGGATCGACGTGCTCCCCGCCTATCGCCATCATGGCGTGGCCTCGGCCCTCACCTCCCGGCTCGCCTTAGAGACCACCAGGCGCGGGAAGGTGCCGCTCCATTGCGCCGCGTGGTCGAATATCCCCTCGGTCCGGAACGCCATCCGGTCCGGTTTCCGCCCCGCGTGGGCCGAGATCACCGTCAAGAGCCGCGAGATGGTGGACGGGATGAATCAATAACCTTCGCCAAAATAATATCATTATAGAATACGGATTGCCACACCAGTCTGCGGGCTGGTTCGCAATGACAACGAGGGGCATACTGCCGCAGAAAAAGACGTTTCAGAAAACGGCACGGGCGATTCATGAATCGCCCCTGCGAGGAGAAATGTGCGTAGGGTCGACTCACGAGCAGACCGCTTGGTTGGGATATGCGATGACACAGACGGCGCGATGTGAGCATCGCGCCCTGCGGATTGGGGCGTTGTTTGTCAGTCTGCAGACCGAAGAAGCTTTCAAGGCGCGGGGAAGGCTTACGGAGGTTGGTGCGTAATCGCACGATCGCGGTTCCCCGTCTTCTGAAAACTGAAAACTCGTTTTCGCCAATCTGCTTTTTCACGGAACAAATCCCCGATCCACTCGTCATATCCATAAACGAGCGCTTCCCGGCGGGAAGCAAAAAGGAGTCATATTTATGCTCAGAATCGAACACCTGACCAAGACTTACGGCGACGTGAAGGCCGTGGATGATCTTTCCCTGCACATTCTCCCGGGCGAGATCTACGGTTTCATCGGCCACAACGGCGCGGGCAAGACCACGACCCTGAAAAGCGCCGTCGGCATCCTCGCCTTTGACAAGGGCGACATCTTTGTGGACGGTCTTTCCATCAAATCCGATCCCCTCGCCTGCAAAGCCAAGATCGCCTACATCCCGGATAACCCCGACCTCTATGAGTTCATGACCGGCATCGCCTACCTCAACTTCGTGGCCGACATCTTCGGCGTTTCGGCAGATGACCGTGCCTCGCGCATCCATAACTACGCGGAGGTCTTCGAGCTCACGTCCGATCTCGCCCAGCCCATCTCGGCCTATTCTCACGGCATGAAGCAGAAGCTGGCCATCATCTCGGCCCTCATCCACGACCCGCGCCTCATCCTCATGGATGAGCCCTTCGTCGGTCTCGACCCGAAGGCCTCCCACAGCCTCAAGGAGCTCATGCGCGAGCACTGCAGCCGGGGCGGCGCCATCTTCTTCTCCACCCACGTCCTCGAGGTGGCCGAAAAGCTCTGCGACAAGGTGGCCATCATCAAATCCGGCAGGCTCATCAAGTCCGGCACCATGGAGGAGGTCAAGGGCGACGCGTCGCTCGAATCGGTATTCCTCGAACTGGAGGACTAAGCCATGTTCAAAGCCTTACTCAAAAAGCAGTTCGCCGAATTAAACGCCTCCTATTTTCAAAATCGCAAGACCGGCAAAATGAGGAGCCGGAAGAGTATGATCGGCATGATCGTCCTCTACGCCTTCCTCTTCCTCTTGATCGCGTGTTCCTTCTTCGCCGTGGCGAGCATGATCGCTACAGCCCTTGTCCCGGCGGACTTCGGATGGCTCTTTTTCGTCATCGTCGGGGTGCTTTCCATTCTGCTCGGCGTGTTCGGCGGCGTGTTTTCCACCTACACGGGGTTATACCTCGCCAAGGACAACGAAATGCTGTTCGCCATGCCCATCCCGCCCCGCAAGATCCTTGCGGCGCGCCTCGTCGGCGTGTACGCCATGGGACTTCTCTATGAGGCGCTGGTCTTCATCCCCTCCTGCGTGGCCTATTACCTCGCGGGCGGCGCGACGGTCGCAAGCGTGATCACCTCGGTTCTCATGATCCCGATCCTCGGGTTCCTCGTTCTCACCCTCACCTGCTTCTTCGGGTGGCTGGTAGCGCTGCTCTCCTCCAGGCTCAAGCGCAAGAGCGTCATCACGGTCATCCTCTCCCCGGTCTTCATCGGCGTTTACTATTATTTCTGCCTCAACTACTATTCCGCCATCCAGAACCTCGTGGAGCACGCCTCCGAGGTGGGCGTGAAGATCCAGTCCGGCGCCTATCCGCTCTATCTCATGGGCCGTGCGGCCGACGGGCACATCCCCTCTTTCCTGATCTTCACCCTCGCGGTTTTCCTTCTCGCGGCGCTCACCTACTACATCCTCTCCAAGACCTTCCTCAAACTCGCCACCAGGCACGCTTCTGCCGCCAAAGCCGTGTATAAGGAAAAGCCGGTGAAGCAGAAGAATCACCGCTCCGCCCTGCTCTTTAAGGAGTGGAAACGCTTCTCCTCCAGTGCCAACTATATGCTCAACTGCGGCCTCGGCGCGGTCTTCATGCCTGCCGCGGGCATCGCCGCTCTGATCTTCCGCGGGCGCATCCAGACGCTTCTCGACGCCTTTGATCCGCCGCACGGTATACTCGCCGTCATCGCCGCGGCGGCGGTCTGCCTCCTTTCCTCCATGTGCGACATCTCCGCGCCGTCGGTCTCTCTGGAGGGACGGAACCTCTGGATCCTCCAATCCATGCCGGTCAGCCCTGCCGAAGTTCTGGACGCCAAGCTGCGCCTCCACAAGTTGGTCGCGCTTCCCCCGACCGTCTTCCTCTCGGTCGCGCTGGCGATCGTTTTGAAGGCCGATTTTGAATCGGCGCTTCTGATGACGCTTTTCCCGGTGATCTTCGTCATGTTCAGCGCAGCGGGCGGCCTCGCCGTCAATCTCCTGATGCCGAATGTCACCTGGACCAACGAGATCGCCCCCACCAAGCAGGGCGCAAGCGCCACCACCGCCCTCTCCGGCGCCTGGCTCGACGCCATCCTCTTCGGCGTGGGCGGTTACTTCGCCTGCGAGGTCATTGAGGGGTATCAGTACCTCCTCATCGCCATTGTGGTCTTCTCCTTCCTCACCCGCCTTATCCAGAACTGGATCCGCACCAAAGGCGCTGAGATCTTCGCTTCTCTCTGAAAGCCTATAAAGCCCGCCGCCCGGCCGCGCAATGCGCCCGGGCGCTTTTTTCATACAAATCCCTTTTCCGCCACATAGCCCCAACAGGCTAGCCAGGGAAAGGGCGCCCGCAGGGGCGGGCGGGGTTTTTGAAATGAGAAACGAATTTGAAGCGCGGGCCGAGGAGCTTGCGCACTTCATCATCGACAAAGGCGCCACCGTCCGCGCCGCCGCCGCGCGCTTCGGCGTGTCCAAATCGACGGTGCACAAGGACGTCACCGAGCGCCTTCACAGGATCGACCCACGCCTGGAAAAAGAGGTCAGGCGCGTGCTCGACCGCAACAAGGCCGAGCGGCACATCCGCGGGGGCATGGCCACAAGAGAAAAATACCTGCTCCGCAAGGTATAAAAAGAGGGCTGTAAAAAACGGATTGCCACGACCATCCTGCGGGATGGCCTCGCAATGCCACGTGAGGTCTTTAAGCCC
>JAKSPX010000051.1 GCA_024404415.1 Clostridia bacterium
GGTCTTCTAAAATGCTCATGATCTGACTCCTTTGTTCGAGGTTGGTATGGATTTATTTTATCACAGAAATTCCCCCGTGACAAGAGAAGCCATGCGTGATATAATGAAGAAAACAAGCGAATCAAAGGAGAACTCAGCTATGACAATCCGTGAAGAAGCCCGCGAGCTGCCATTGGGCGGCAGTTATGACGTCATCGTCGCCGGCGGCGGTATCGCCGGTATATCCGCATCCCTTGCTGCGGCGCGGGAAGGCAAAAAGGTACTGCTCCTTGAAAGAATGTTCACGCTCGGCGGCCTTGCCACGGCGGGCCTCGTCACCATCTATCTGCCGCTCTGCGACGGCCGCGGCCATCAGGTGAGCTTCGGCATCGCCGAGGAGCTTCTGCGCCTTTCGGTGAAGCTGGGGGTTGAGCCGGGATATGATAAACTCCCGATCAAGGACGGATGCGCGTGGCTGGAACCGGGACATGAATCGGAACGGACGAGCCAGCGCTTTGAAGTGGAATTCAGCGCCAACGTCTTTGCCATTCTCGCGGAACAGCTTCTCGCCGAAAACGGCGTCGAGATCCTCTACGGAACCACCCTTACAAGCACCATTACCGAGGAGAATAAAATCAAAGCCGTCGTCATTGAAAATAAGAGCGGGCGGCAGGCGCTTCTTGCCAGGTCTTTTGTCGACGCAACGGGCGATGCCGATCTCTGCAAGCTCGCGGCGCAGAAAACGGCCGTATCCGGGCAGGGAAATGTGCTTGCCTCGTGGTATTATGAGCACGACAAGGAAAATTATCGCCTGAATATGCTCGGATTCGCGGAAACGCCGGATAAGTATAAAAAGCCGGATGAGCTCGCCATAAAGAAGCGCCGCTACACCGGCCTTGACGGGCGCGAGATCTCGGCCTTCATGATGAATTCCCACCGATCCATCCTCAACGATTTCACCCGCCGCGGCGGCGTCAATGGCGACCACGCGGTGGCTACCATTGCCTCCATCCCGCAGTTCCGCATGACCCGCCGCATCGATGGAAAGTATACGCTGGACGACACGGAGATGTTCAAGCGCTTTGAGGACAGCATCGGCATGATCTCGGATTGGCGCAAGGTCGGCCCGGTCTACGAGGTGCCGTTCAGAACGCTCGTCGGAGACGTGAAAAACCTCGTCACCTGCGGCCGCATCATCTCGGTCACCGACGCCATGTGGGATATTTCCCGCGTCATCCCGCCCTGCGCCGTCACGGGCGAGGCCGCCGGACTTGCCGCGGCCCTTTCCGACGATTTCGGGAGCTTTGATGTTTCCATCCTGCAGGATAAACTCAGAGAAAACGGCGTGAAGCTCCACGTTGACGAAGCGTTATAACACTCTTACATATCAAAACGCGCACGGTACAAAGCCGTGCGCATTATTTTTAGAATAAGCGTCTGACCTCTTTTTCGACGAATACGACGAGGAGGTACATCAGCGCGGCGAGGAGTGACAAAACCAGTACGCTCCCCATCACGAGATCCATCCGGAAGACCTGACCGCCGTAGACGATGAGGTAGCCGAGCCCTGCCCGCGAGGTGAGGAATTCGCCGACGATCACGCCGACCCACGCCATACCGATGTTGATCTTCAAAATCGAGATCATGGTCGGCAGGCTCCCGGGCAGGACGGCGTAGAGAAAGGTCTGCAAACGCGTGGCGCCGAAGCTTTTAAGCAGGGCAAGCCTTTCGCCCTCGGCTTCCCGGAAACCCGAGGCCATGCCGATGACGGTATTCACCACCGAAACGAGAATGGTCACGGTGATGACTGCGCTCACACCGCTTCCCACCCAGACGATGATGACCGGGCCGAGTGCGATCTTCGGGAGGCTGTTGAGCACCACAAGGTAAGGGTCGAGCACCCGCTCTGCCTTCGGAAAGGCCCACAATAATATGGCGATGACCGCCCCCAGGAGGGTGCCGATCAAAAAGCCCGCCGCCGTCTCGCCGAGCGTCACGCCGATGTGCAACCAAAGACTGCCGTCGGCGATCATTTTCCCCATCATCCCGGCGGCGCGGGAGGGCGAGGAGAAAATGAAGCCGTCAAGCCAACCGACCCTGACGAATAGCTCCCACAGCGTGAAAAAGAGCACAAAGAGGAGGATCTGAGACGTGAGGATGCGCCGTTTATCCCGACGGAGGCCTGAAAGGTAGGTCTTTCTCTGTGTGGAAAGTTCAGGAGGCATTTTCATCATCCAGCTCCTTCCAGATCAGGTTGAAATAGTCGGCAAAGAGGGGCGACGCCCGCCTTTGGATGACGCCGCGCCCGTCAATTTCGACGTGCAACTCTCTTTTGACGGAGGCGGGGCGCGAGGATAACACAAGGATGCGGTCGGCAAGGCTCAGAGCCTCCGAAATGTCGTGCGTCACCATGACCGCCGTCTTGCCCTCGCGCTTGATGATGGAGGCGATATCCTCCGAGACGCGGATGCGGGTCTGGTAATCCAGGGCGGAAAAGGGCTCGTCGAGCAATAAAAGCGAGGGATCTGTCGCAAGTGTGCGGATCAGGGCGGCTCTCTGGCGCATCCCGCCGGAAAGAGAACGCGGGAAGCTCTCCTTAAAGTCGCCGAGGCCGTATTCGTCGAGGAGCGCCGCCGCCCGCTCTCTATGCGCCCGGTCATCTTCCTTTCGGATGCGGCAGCCGAGAAGCACGTTGTCGATCACCCGCGCCCAGGGAAGAAGCTCGTCGGGCTGGAACATATAGCCGATGTGCGGGCGCTTTTCTTCGGTGAGTATTTCTCCGCCGATCCGGATCTCACCCTCGCTTGGCTTGATGAGTCCCGCGATGAGCGAGAGTACGGTGGTCTTGCCACAGCCCGAGGGGCCGAGCAGCACCAGAAATTCCCCCTCATTTACGGTAAAGGAGAGTCCCTTCAAAGCCTCGGTCTCGCCCTCCGGCGACTGGTAGCGAAGGCCGACGTTCCGAAAATCGACCGCGGGCGGGGAAGGGCCGGTCTTGCATTTTCCGTTCATGACTTCATGGCCGCCTCCGCCGCGGCAGTGTCGACGATCTCCTCGTAATCAGGTGCGGAGCCGATGACGCCCGCCGACGTGATGATCCTGAGCAGGCTTTCGTAAGCTTCTTCAGTCATAACGGGGTCGGTCTTCCACACGCCGATCTCGCCGTAACGCCGGGCCACAACGGTGAGAAGCGCCTCGTCATTATCGGGGAAGAGCGGCGCGATGGCCGAGGCGAGCTCTTCGGAGGAGTGGGAGACCACCCATTTCTGCCCCTTATAGACCGCGCGGGTGAAGGCATCGATCATGGAACGATCCTTTTCATAGGTCTCGCCGCGCGCCATAAAGCAGGTGTAGGGCACTTCTCCGCCTTCCTCACCAACCGAGGCGACGATGCAGCCTTCGTCTGCAAGCTCCATGGCGCTGGCGCTCGGTTCGAACATGGTGACGTAATCGTCCTCGCCTGCGATGAATGCGCCGCCCATCAGGTCGAACTGCACGTCGGTGCGGAGCGTCAGGTTTTCGCCCGGAACAAGGCCGTGCGCTTTCAGTACGTACTCAAGCGTCATCTCGGGCATGCCGCCTGCGCGGCCGCCGATCACGCTCTTGCCTTCCAGTTTATCCCAGGAAAAATCGTCGTCCGGCGTCTTCCCGAGGAGGAAGGAGCCGTCCTTCCGGGTGAGTTGGGCAAAGATCACGGGGTGGTCGTCTTTACCCTCATTTGCCACATAGACGGCGGTCTCCGGGCCCATCAGGCCGACGTCGGCGTCTCCCGTCAGGAGGGCGGTCATGCTTTTATCCGACCCGCCGCCGTTGGAAAGCTCGATTAAGAGACCTTCCTCTTCGAAAAAGCCGAGGGAAACGGCGGCGTAGAAGGGAGCGTAGAAGACCGAGTGAGTCACCTCGTTGACGCGGACGGTACGGAGCGTCTCCTGCTTTTCCCCGCAGGAAGCGAACGCCGTTACAAGCATCAGAGCGGCGAGAAAGAGAGAAACTATGCGTTTCAAGCTGGAATTCCTCCTTATGTTTCTACAATACGTTGATAGAGCGGATTGAGTTTTGGCTCAATCACAGTATATGCCGGCATATCAAAAGGGATAATCCGCATAGGATGGGAGGAAAGGGAAGTGAAGCTATGAACGAAAAGAGCCGCCTGATGGATCTCAGGCTCAGAGAGGTCATCAACATCCACGACGGGACAAGGTACGGCTACGTCTGTGACGTGGAGCTGGATTATCAGACCGGGCGCATCCGCTCGGTCATCATACCGGGGAGCGCGCGGCTGATGGGCTTTCTCGGCAGGCGGGAGGACATCGTGATCCCGTGGGAATGTATCCGCAAGATCGGGGACGACATCATTCTTGTGGACGTGCCGGAAGGGCTGACGGAGCTTCGAAAGCAGGCGAAATAGCTTGCGAAATGCGAAAAGGCGTGCTATACTGGATTCATTAAAGGTCAGAGCCGCGAGGAGGTCAGTATGTCACGATCCAAACAGCTTATCTGTCTTTCCACCGTGCCGTGGAGTGAAAAGATCACACGCCGCCAGATGATCATGTCACGTATGCGTGACGTCGAGATCGTCTATATCGACCCGCCGACGGGACGTCGGTCGGTCATTACGCGCAAGCCCGAGCCGGTTTCGCCCTATCCGCATATCCGCGTATACAGCCCGACGGGGGCAGGCGACAGCAAGCGTTTATCCGCCTTTCTCGAATCGGTCATCCAGAAGGAAGAGCTTGCCGAGCCGCTTGTCTGGCTTTATTCGCCGGTGTATCTTGATGCCGTCCGCCATCTTAAAAAGGCGGGACTGGTCTACGACGCGGCGGAAAACCCATCCCACACGTCTCCCCGCGACGGATCAAGACTTGAAAAGGAGCTCTGCGAGGCGGCGGACGTGGTCTTTGCCGCGCAGATGACCCATTACGACCGCATAGAGGCCTATCAGAAAAAGACCTACCTCATCCCGAGCGGCATCGACTACCGCCCGAAGACCTCACTTTCGGACGAGGCGCTCGGCGTCATCGCCCGCATGGAGGAGCTTCCAAAGCCGCTTTACGGCTTTGCGGGAGCACTCAGGCGCAGTGTCGATTTTGAAATGCTTGAAAAGATCGCCGATGCGGGCAAGAGCCTTCTTGTCGTCGCCGAAGCAGGAGCCGATGAGGCCGCCGTGAAGGAGGAAGTCGAAAGGCTGGAGGCGCGTGAAAACGTGTTACTGATCCGCGCCGCCTCCCAGTCGGCCATACTGGAATACATCCGCTCGTTTGACGTGTGCGTCAGCCCGCTCACCGCTCAGGGCGCCTCGGACGAGCTATTCACGCGCGTGTTCTTTGAGTATCTCGCCTCCGGCAAGCCCATCGTCACCTCGCCCTATCCGGCCATCGTGAAAAATTACGGCGACGTCGCGGATGTTTCCGAGGTGGGGGATATCTTCCTCAAAATGGTGCTGACCGCCGAAGAACGCTTCGATCTGCCGCGCAAGGAGCGCCAGATCGCCTATGCCAAAGCGCTCGGATGGGACGCACGCGTCGCCGAAATGCGCAGACTTCTCGCCCGTGAGGGCTTTCTGATTGACTGACAAAGGAGAATACCATGGCTTATAAGCATATCCTCGCCGTGCCGATTATGAATCGGCAGGTGACCGAAAAGACAAGAGAAAACTATCTGGAAAAGCTCAGAAAGATCGGAGCAGAGCGTATATGGCTTGCCCCCGAACGCGACCTATTCTTCCGGGATGACCGGAAAGCCGATCTCGCCCTGATCAGGGAAAACATGGCTTTCTTTGAAAAGGCCGGGCTTGAGGTCGGACTCTGGATCCAGACGCTCGGCTTCGGAGACCCCTTTAATGCGCGCAGCCAGATGGCGAAAGAGTGGACGCAGCTTCGTTCGGTGGACGGAAAAGAGATCGGCGGCGACGCCTTCTGCCCGGAGGATCCTGCCTTCAGTGAGCGTTACTGTGATTGGATCAAAGTCCTTGCGGGTCTTCACCCCAAACTCATCATGCTGGACGATGACCATTGCCTGTCGGTGCGTCCCGGCCTTGGCTGCTTCTGCCAATACCACATGAGGCTTTTGGAAAAAGAACTCGGCGAGAAACTGGAAGAAGACGGCCTTGCCGAAAAATTCTTCACGGGCAAAACCAATAAATATCGCTCTGCGTGGCTCAAGGTCATGCGCGGCACCCATCTCCGCTTCAACCGGAAGATCCGTGCCGCAGCTGATTCCGTCGATAAAGCTATCCGCATCGGTCTTTCCTCCGGCTGCTCCTCTTGGGACATCGAAGGTTCGGACGCCATGGAGGTTTCACGGACGCTCGCGGGGCCCAATACCCGCCCCTTCCTGCGCCTTACCGGCGCGCCATACTGGGCGGCAGTGGATCTCCTGCGCTTCCCGGGACAGAAGTTAAACACCATTATTGAGATATGCCGTGCTCAGGAGGCGTGGTGCCGTGGAAGCGACATCGAGATCTTCGACGAAAATGACAGTTATCCGCGCCCGACCTACCATGTCCCGGCCAGCCTCTGCGAGGATCTCGACCTCGCCCTGCGCGCCAATGGGCACATCGGATCGCTCAAATACGTGCTGGATTATTATGCTTCTCCCGACCGGGAGCCGGGTTACATCAAAAACCACCTTCGGAATATGCCCTTCTATGATTGGATCAGGGAGCACTTTGCGGAGAAAAAGGCCGCAGGCGTCCGGCTTTACCACCCGATGCGAACGGTCGAAAAGGCCACGCTGCCCGATAAGTTCTACGGTGCGACCGACGTGATGAACCGTTTCTTCTCCGGAGCCGCCGCTCTTCTCACGCAGCACAGCATTCCCGTCTCCTATGAAGGCGACCATGAAGGAGATACCGGCATTGCCTTCGGCGAGGACGTGCTCTCCATCGAAAAGCTCCCGAAAAAGCTCATCATCGACCTTACCGCCGCCATAGCCCTGATGGATAAAGGGGTGGACGTCGGAATCGAATCGTATGAAGACGGCTTCCGTCCGAATATGGAATACTACCCGGAGAGAAATGAAAAGATCTTCCTGAATCTTGTGAATGCCGCGCGGCTTGCCCCGGCGGAATTCAAAAACTGCCGTCTGAAGGATAGTGCGCGTGTCCTCAGCGAATTTGCCCTTGAAGACAAGCGCATGCCCGCGACCTACCGCTACACAAGCGGCGAGACTGAATTCATGGTGCTTTTGTTCGACGGTCAGCTCGTCAACCAGAGCTCCTCGATCTTCCGCTCATACGAGTTGGGTGAGGATCTCCGCGACTTCATCGGAGGCGACTTCCCCTATATCCCGCACGCGCCGCAGCTCTACGCGCTTTATAAAAAGGACGAAAAAGCGCGCGCGGTCCTCTTTGAAAACCTCGCGCCCGATATGCTCTTCGATTTTGACGTCGTCCTGCCCGAGGAAGCCTCCACCTTTGCGCTTTACGGCGCGGAAGGGTACCTCACGGAGGACAAAAAGCACATCCACATCACGTCCGATATCATGCCCTACGGCGTGTTCGGACTTATACTATACGATTAAGGAGGAAATCACATGACTTCCAAAGAATGGTTCCGTGAAGCGAAATTCGGCCTCATGGTGCACTGGGGGCTTTACAGTCTTCTCGGCGGCGAATGGAAGGGCCAGAGGATGGCTCAGCAGTACATCGGCGAATGGATCCAGCAGTATTACCGTATTCCGATTGCGGAGTATGAAAAGCTGGCTCCCGCCTTCAACCCCGTGATGTTTGACGCGGAGGAGTGGGTCAAGCTCGCTATGGACGCCGGAATGAAGTACATGGTGGTCACCAGCAAGCACCACGAGGGCTTCTGCATGTTCCACACCAAGGTCGACAAGTGGAACATCGTCGACGCCACCCCCTTCAAAAGAGACGTCATCGCCGAGTTGGCCGAAGCCTGCTACAAGCACGGTATGAAGCTGGGGCTTTACTACTCTCAGGAGCTCGACTGGCATGAGCCCAACGGCGGCGGCTGGAAAAACGGCAAGACGTGGACCGGCGGAGCTGCCTATTGGGTGAATAACTGGGATTTCCCGGATGATGAACACAAGGATTTCTCTCAGTGCTTTGAAGACAAGATCAAGCCGCAGGTGACCGAGCTTCTCACCAATTACGGCGACCTCTGCCTCATCTGGTTTGACACACCGGGCGTGATCACGCCTGCACAGTCCAAAGAGCTTTACGATCTGGTCAAACATTACCAGCCGGAATGTCTCGTCAATTCCCGCATCGGCAACGGCCTCGGCGATTACACCTCCTGCGGTGACAACCAGATCCCGGACGACTATAAGACCACGCTTTATGAATGCCCCGCGACGTTGAATGATACCTGGGGCGATAAATCCTTTGATTCCAACTGGAAGGACGCGAAGCGCGCGAGC
>JAKSPX010000052.1 GCA_024404415.1 Clostridia bacterium
TGGGTGCAGTCACCATCGCTACCCACATGGCAGGCCGTGGTACGGATCTCAAGCTCTCACCCGAGGTAAAGGCTGCCGGTGGCCTGGCCATCATCGGTACCGAGCGTCACGAGAGCCGTCGTGTAGACCGTCAGCTGCGTGGACGTTCCGGTCGTCAGGGCGATCCCGGTAGCTCTGTCTTCTTCGTCTCTCTCGAGGATAAGCTGATGCGCCTCTTTGCCAGCGAGCGTATAGCTGCTGTCATGGACCGTCTGGGCTTCAAGGAAGGCGAGATGATCGAGCATAAGATGATCAGCAACAGCATCGAGCGTGCGCAGAAGAAGGTCGAGGAGAACCACTTCGGTACTCGTAAGCGTCTGCTCGAATACGATGATGTAATGAACAAGCAGCGTACCGTCATCTACGAGATGCGCCGTCATGCCCTCATGGGCGAGCGTATCGGCATGGACATTGCCAACATGATATGGGACCGCGTCTGCAACATCGTCGAGAAGTACGACTACGAAGGCATGAAGGAGCGCTTCATCGAGGTGCTTGCTATGGAGGTTCCCTTCACCGAGCAAGAACTGATGGATGCCGGTCATAACCTCGACGCACTTTGCGAGAAGGCATATCAGGCAGCCATGGATCGTTTCAAGGAGAAGACCACCACGTTGGCAGGCATCACCTTCCCCGTCATCAAGAATATCTTCGAGAGTCCTCAGGGCCAGATGTACGAGAACATCCTCGTCCCCATCACCGACGGACGTCGTGTATATCAGATTACCGTCAACCTCAAGGAGGCCTACGAAACCGAGTCGCAGGCACTCGTCAAGGAGTTAGAGAAGGCTATCCTCCTTCACACCATCGACGAGGGCTGGAAGGAGAACCTCCGCTTGCTCGACGAGTTGAAGCATTCTGTTAGCAATGCACGCTACGAGCAGCAGGATCCTCTTCTCCTCTTCCCCCAGCGCCTCCAGCGCGTCATCAAGCAGGATCTTCAGCTCCTTATCTTTATAGGCCGCTTCCGCCGATGCGTCTGCCGCGGCGAGGTATTCCTCCTCGCTGCCCCCCGGCAGACGCTTTCTGCGGAGGTATCCCGCGGCCTCGTTCCGCGCCACGGCGGCCAGCCACCCGGCAAGATGTTCGCCTTTGATCGTCTTACGCGCTTTCCAGAGCGTGACGAAGGTATTCAGAACCAGCTCTTCCACGTCTTCCTTTTCCGCCTTTCCCCAAAGGCGGCGCGCGATGACGCTTTTCACATAGCCGCCGTAACTCCCGATGGTCAGTTCCAGCGCCTCGGTACTGCCCTCCCGCAGACCTGCGAGAAGCTCTTTATCTTCCATCCTCTCCCCCCTCCTTCTTTTCCCTCAGTTTTGTCCGGACACTTATATAGATGCTTCCGCTTCTTCTGAGGTTGCATTTTCGCGGTTATATTATCAAAAAAGACGGAGCGAAAAATTCGCTCCGTCTTTCGGATAGATTTGATCAGATATTGACTTCGTGACCGAGGTCAGAGGAATCGTAGATGGCCTGCATGATCTCGGAGGAATGGATGATGCGGTGGATATCCGCGCGGTTGCGGGTGTTGTCGCGGACGCAGTCGAGGAAGGAGTCGATCTCGTTTTCATACATATTGCTGAGTTCGAAATCGGGTCTGTATTCAACGAGTGCGCCGTGCTCGGCGGTGTAGAGAGTGAAGTGTCCGCCGTAATCGAGGCGCACGCCGGCCTTATCGCCCATGAAGTCGATGAAGGTCTCGGACTTGCCGATGTTCTGCGCCCACGCGCCGTTGAGACTGATGACCGGGCCTTCGGTGCGGACAAGGCCGACCACCGAGTCGTCCACGTCGTAGGTTCCGTTATAATCCGGGGGACCTGCCCACATGGATTTATAGACGTAGCTTCTCATGTCCTTGCCGAGCTTGCAGAAAGCGGTGCCGCTGACCGTCTTGATCTTGGGATCGCCGACGCAGTAGAGGATCAGGTCGATATAGTGAACGCCCCAGTCGATGAGTGCGCCGCCGCCGGCGATGGCCTTGGTGGTGAAAGCGCCGCCGAGACCCGGGATGGAGCGATGGGCACGGAAGGAAGCATAAACGTGATAGACCTCGCCGAGGCGACCCTCGTCGATGTAGTCCTTGATGCGGGTGACGCTGTCATGGAAGCGGTTGCAGACGCCGATGTTGAGGATCTTGCCGGTGCGGTCGGCGGCTTCGAGCATGCGCTGAGCCTCCGGAAGGATGCGGGCAGCGGGCTTTTCGCAGAGGACGTTCTTGCCGGCCTCCAGCGCGTCGACCGAAATGACCGAGTGCATAAAGTTGGGCGTGCAGACCGAAACGGCGCTGATCTCGGGATCAGCCAGCACTTCGTGATAATCATAGACCGCCTTGCCGCAGCCGTATTTTTCCACGGCGGCGTTGGCGCGTTCGGGGATGATGTCGCAGAAATACTTGATCTCTGCTTTTTCATTCTTCATATAAGCCGGGATGTGGGCGGCGTTGGCAATGGTGCCGCAGCCGATCACGGCTACCTTCAGTTTTTCCATGATACTCCTTCTTTCATAGTTCGTCTGATTCATCATAGCAGACCCGGGGGGAAATGTAAAGGGGATAAACGCATTTTCCTTCCGTTCTTCAGAGGATGCGGTCTCCCCAGAGCGGAACGATCGCCTTTCCGCCGAGAGCGCGGATCTTTTCCGCCTCTTCAAAGCCATCCTCATAGCTCCAGCGCCAACGGTCTCTCGCGTGACCCATTTCGTTTAAGTGCGCGATCACCGTCACTTCCGGGCGGAATTTTTCATACCCGTCCCGGACGTCGAGCCCGCAGCGCGGATGGACGATCCAGATATCCGGCCTTTGGGTGGGATTCAGCTTTTCCGCGTGGGCGCTGTCGCCGGTGTGGAAGATTCTGAGCCCGCCGAGAGTGAATTCCATGGTCAGGGTGAAATCCAAAAGATAGTCATTGTGGTCGGAGGCCGCCGTGTGGAGCGGCACGTCCCGGAAAATGAAATCTTTCCCGCCGTGGGTATAGCCGCCGCCGAATTCGCTTCCGGCAAAATGCGCGCCGTAATTGTCGGCGAAATTGCTCACGACCGTCTTTTTCATTTCGTTATTCATTCTCTGATAAAACGGCGCGGTAAAGTGATCGTTATGGTTATGGGTGATCCACGCGAAATCCAGCTTGTCGGCAAATTTGTGCGCCGCCGGATGTGAAAGATCCAGCGAGAAGAGGCAATTTTCGCTCTTTGCGATAAAGCCCATGTTGTAAACGTACCAGAGTCCCGTCTTCACCTTGGGATCCGACGCCTCTTCCATTGCCTTCGGAAGCGCCTCTCCGTAGGCTTTCAGCGCCTCTTCTTCGCCGAAGCGTCCCTCAAGGCAATAACCCGCGAACATCTCCGGGGTGACCCTGTCGATCGCCTGCTGCCTTGCTTTATATTCTTCCATCGTGTGTTTCGTCATAAAGTCCCCTCCGTTTCGATTTATGCCTCATTATACCATAATTCTCCCTATAATGCACCTCCTCATTTTATCTTCTCTGTGAAAAAGAGAAGGCTCCCCCGAGATTGACTTCCCCTTTGCCGGATGGTATAATAAAGTAATATTTATATTCGTCATTTGAGGAGGTCATCCTTATGTTAAAACTCGTCACCACCACCGACGTCCCCAGCCGCCATTTCGGTATTCCGAAGGCCATCGAAATGATCGCCGAAGCCGGCTTTGACGGCTGCGACTGGAGCATGTTTCCCTACGCCGAACCCGGCGATTTCTTCGACCAGCCCGATTGGCGCGTGACCGCCGCCTCCTACAAAAAGACGGCCGATGAAAATCACGTTCCCTTCCTGCAGGCGCACGCTCCCTTCCCGACCTTCTTCCCCGAAGACGCCGAGAAGACCGCCCGCCTGAAAAAAGCTCTGGATGCTTCCATAGAGGCCTGCTCCATTGTGGAATGCCCCAATATCATCTTCCATCCGGGCGCCTTCTACCCGCTTCCCACCACCGAGGAAGGCCGCGCGGAGATCCTCAAGAAGAACATCGAATTCTACAGTGCCTTCCTGCCGCGTGCCAAAGAGCTGGGCGTGACCATCTGCACCGAGAATATGTTCGGTTACAGCAACCGCTACCAGCGCATCACCCCCTGCTATTTCAGCTTTGCTGACGAACTCAACGCCCTTGTCGACGCCCTGGACGGCCAGATCGGCGTCTGCCTCGACACCGGCCACACGGTCCTTGTAAACGACACCATGCAGCACATGGCCCGCGTCTTCGGCAAGCGCCTCAAGGCGCTCCACGTCCATTCCAACGACGGCGTTCACGACAGCCACACCGCTCCTCTGATCTTCCCCATGGACTGGGAGGAATTCGGTGCGGCACTTCACGAAGTCGAATACGACGGCCCGATGACGCTGGAAGCCGACAACTTCCTCGTTCCGCTTCCGAAGGACATGATCGCGCTTGGTCTGCGTTTCTTATGTGAAAATGCGCGCTATGTGGCGAGCCTTGTGAAATGAGCGAGGCCGTCACCCGTTCCGCGCCGCTCTTCTCCAAAAAGCAGCTCTCGAAACTGATCTTTCCGCTCATATTGGAGCAGCTTTTCGGCGTGACCATCGGCATGGCCGACACCGTCATGGTCGCCGGATGCGGCGAAGCCGCCGTTTCGGGCATTTCGGTCGTCGACGCCATCAACTTCCTCTTCATCACCATCTTCTCGGCCCTCGCCACCGGCGGCGCGGTCATCTGCTCCCAGTACCTCGGGAAAAGAGAACCCGAAAACGCCAGCCGCGCGGCCAAGCAGCTTTTATACGTCTGCCTGTTCTTCGGGCTGGGCGTCACGCTCCTCATCACCTGCCTCAACACGCCCATCCTCAAGCTGGTCTACGGCCATCTGGATGACGACGTGATGCACAACGCCGTTTTATATTTTGTCATCACCGGCTTCTCACTTCCCTTCCTCGCCCTATATAACGCCGGTGCGGCTATCTTCCGCACCATGGGCAATTCCAAGATCTCGCTTTACGCCTCGCTTCTGATGAACCTCATCAACGTGGGCGGCAACGCCATCCTCATCCTCGGCTTTGACCTTTCGGTCATCGGCGCGGCGACGGCGACCTTAGCCTCCCGTGTGATCGGCGCCATCCTGCTTCTCGTCCTCATCGCCAATCCGTCGCTGGTCATCCATATCACCGAGTTCACCAAACCCGGCCTCGACCGCAAAACCGTCGGCTCCATCCTCAAGGTCGCCATTCCGAGCGGTCTTGAAAATGGCATGTTCCAGATCGGCAAGCTCCTGACCCAGACGGTGGTCACCTCCTTCGGCACCGCCGCCATCTCCTCCAACGCCGTGGCAGGCACCATCGTCAACCTCGTCTATGTCTGCGGCGGCGGCGTGGGCCTGGCGCTCATCACGGTGGTCGGCCAGTGTGTCGGCGCAAGAGAATTTGACCAGGCGAAACGCTACGCCGGAAGACTCCTGCTCCTCGCCATGTGCTGTACTACAACGGTCGGCACCATCCTCTTCATCTCCGCGCCGTGGATCCTCTCCTTCTTCTCCATTTCGGCGGAGGCATCGGAGGGGGCGGTCATGCTGATCCGCACCTGCGCCGTGGCGGCCGCGCTCATGCACGAGCCCGCCTTCGTGCTTCCCAACGCCCTGCGCGCCGCGGGCGACATGCGCTTCACCATGCTGGTCTCGGTCATCTCCATGTGGACCATGCGCGTGCTTCTTTGCTACGTTTTCGCCTACACCTTCGATCTCGGCGTACTCGGCGTGTGGCTCGCCATGTATTCCGACTGGGTGCTCCGCTCCATCCTCTTCCTCTGGCGCTTCTGGAGCGGCAGATGGAAAAACCGCAACCTCGTATAAAGTCAAAAGAGGCCTCCCGATATGGGAAGCCTCTTATTTTCATGAAAATTTTCACTTTATTCGGCGGCGCAGACGTCCAGTATAGACTCCACCGCTTTCTTCAGAATTTCCTTCGGGATGTTGAGCGCCGGAAGTAAACGCACCTTATCCTTGGCGGTAAGGCATAAAACGCCTTTTTCCACCAGCGCCTTCACCACCTCGCCCGCAGGCTTTTGGGTCTTGATGCCGATCATGAGTCCCATGCCGCTCACACTTTCAATGCCCTTTGCGCCTTTGAGCATATCAAAGACCATCCTGCTCTTTTCCTCGACCGAAGCGAGGAATTCATCATCCAGCCTCTTCACGATGCTGACCGCGCCCGCCGAGGCGACCGGGTTACCGCCGAAGGTAGAGCCGTGATCGCCAAAGCCAAGAACATTCTCGACCTTCTCGCCGAGCAGCGCCGCGCCGATGGGCAATCCGCCGCCTAGGCCCTTGGCCGTGGTGACCACGTCGGGATGGAGCCCATACTGCATATAGGCATACATTTTCCCGCTGCGGCCATTGCCGGTCTGCACCTCGTCCACAATGAGGAGAATATCGTTTTTCGCGCAGAATTCATCCAGTGCTTTTGCAAATCCCGGATCCAGCGGGATCACGCCGCCCTCGCCCTGGATGCACTCGATCATCACGGCGGCAATGGGTGTGGTCTTTGCAAGCTCTTCCAGTTCCTTGACGTCCTTGCCCGCTTCAATGTGGGCAAAGCCGGGCGTCAGAGGCTTAAAAAGCTCATGATAATGTTCCTGTCCCGTGGCGGCAAGGGTAGTGAGGGTGCGGCCGTGGAAGCTGTTTTTCAGCGTGACGATGGTATAATAGTCCTCGCCCTTTTTCTCAGATGCGTATTTGCGCGCGACCTTGATGGCGCATTCATTGGCTTCCGCGCCGGAATTGCCGAAAAAGACCTTTTTCATGCCGGTCTTTTCACAGAGTAATGCGGCAAGCTCGCCGCAGGGGGCGGTATAATATAGATTGGACATGTGCTGGACGGTCATGATTTGTTTCGTGACGGCCTCCGCCCAGACATCATCGGCAATGCCGAAGCTGGTCACGCCGATGCCGCTTCCGAGGTCGATATACCGCTTGCCGTCGGAATCATAGACCTCCGAGCCTTTGCCCGAGACGATCTCCACCGGGAACCGGTTGTAGGTTGCCGCAACATACGCTTTATCGCGTTCGGTGATGATGCTCATTTCTTTCCTCCCGTCACCATGGTGCCCGCGCCTTCATCCGTCAGGAGCTCCATCAGGATGGAATGCGGTACACGCCCGTCCATAATGACCACGTTTTCAACGCCTCTTTGGATGGCTTCGATGCAGCACTTTACCTTGGGGATCATGCCGCCCGAAATGACGCCGTCCTTCTGCAGGGCGCCCGCCTCTTCGACGGTGATCTCCGGGATGAGGGTGGAAACGTCGTCCTTGTCGCGGAGAATGCCCGCAATGTCGGTCATCAGGATCATTCTGTCGGCCTTCAACGCGCCCGCAATGCAGGCTGCCGCCGTGTCGCCGTTGATATTGTAGGTATTGCCTTCTTCATCACAGCCGAGCGTGGAGATGACCGGGATATAGCCCTTTTCCAGAAGGTCGAGCACCGGCTGGCTATTGATCCTGGTGACTTTTCCGACGTAGCCGAGCCGCTCGTCCTTGACCTCGGCCTCGATCAGCCTTCCGTCCATGCCGGAAATGCCCATGGCTTTGCCGCCCTTCAGCTGGAGAAGATTTACAAGCGTCTTCTTGATCTCGCCGGCAAGGACCATCTGGGCGATCTCCACCGTCTCGCGGTCGCTTACGCGGAGCCCGTCGACAAATTCGGCTTTTTTCCCGAGTTTTTCCATCAACTCGCTGATCTCCGGCCCGCCGCCGTGTACAAGGACCGGCTTGACGCCAATCAGCCACAGAAGGACGATGTCCTCCACGACCTGTTCCTTGAGCTGTTCATTAATCATGGCGTTGCCGCCGTATTTGACCACGACGATCTTGCCGGTGTATCTTTTGATATACGGGAGCGCCTGCGTAAGGATCTCGGCGCGTTCCGCGTTTGAAAACATATTCTGCATATCCTTTTCCCCTTCCGATCAGGTGCGGTAATCGCCGTTGATCTTCACGTAATCGTAGGTGAGGTCGCAGCCCCACGCCGTCGCCTCCGCTTCGCCGACACCAAGCGAAATGAGGATCTCGATCTCCTTTTCAAGCAGAATCTCTTTGGCTTTTTCCTCGGAGAATTCCACGCCCGCGCCGTTTTCACAGACGCTGATCTCGCCTTTGCCGCTCTTAAAGGAGACGCCTACCTTCATGACGTCCACCTCTGCACCGCTGTAACCGATGGCACAGAGCACGCGCCCCCA
>JAKSPX010000053.1 GCA_024404415.1 Clostridia bacterium
GAGTGTGTTTTCAAAGACGCCGTCGGCGCCGGCGAATGCATAGTCATAGACCTGAGGGAAGGGGATCTCGTCGCGGTCCTTATCGGAGACGGTGAGGGTCGCGGTCGTGCCCTTTTCGCCCTTGAGCTTCAGGCGCACAAAGCCCGAGAAATTCTCGCCCAGGTCGAGCTTCCACGGCATGTCGTCACCGATGGCGATCGGGCGGGTGCGGGGCGCGATCTGATCCCGCTCCATCTGATCGGGGCGGACGGAGAGGGTTTCGATCTCCGCAAAGGCCGCGGGCATCCCCTCCGCCGCAAGCGCTTTATCGCGGAGGTGCTCGCCGCCGAAATCGCCCCAGGCGTATTCCCCGGTGCACCACTCGCCCGTCGGGTAACACATCCACGGCGTGTTCGTATCTATCCTCTGTTCGCCGTTTTTATCTTTCAGGAAGCCGACAGAGGAGAATGCCGACGCAAGGCCGCACTTTCTCCCCCAGCCGTCGTCCAGATAAATCTCGAAGGTGTTTTCGCCCTCTTTGAGATAAGGCAAAAGGTCATAGACCTCCGAAAGGAGGATGCCCTCCTCGATGTGGCTGCGGTTGGGCGCAAAGCCATCCGAAAGGGCATGGCCGTTGACATAGAGCTTATGGTACCCGCGCGAGGCCACGGCAAGCAGCCCTTCCTCCGGGTGGGAAAGCTGAACTGTCTTCCGGAAAAGGGCATATTCGTTCTTTTGAAAGCTTCCGGCTTTTTCAAGGAAGCGCGCACACCACGCCTCGACGCCGGTCACAAAGCTTGTTTCCTCCGCCGCGTCTCCGCACTCCACGCGCCAGAAATAGCGCGTGAGCGGCAGGAGCTTTTCGGGGCAGGCAACGTAGGTATTCTCTTTTGTCATGATGCGGAGTTCTTCGGGCTCCCCCGCTTTCCAGAGCGTGAGGGTGAATTCCCGTGTCTCCGCCCCCGCCGCCCGGTATTTCCAGAAAAAGCGCGGGGACAAAACCGTACCGAGTGCCTCGTGACGGTACTCGGTACGTAAATCAAAGATCTTCATGGTTATTTCTGGCTCTCGATGGCGGCGGACATTCTGTTGAGGGTCACAAAGTCCGCAGGCTTCATCTTGCTCAGGTCAATGGGGAAGCCCACGCGTCTTTCGACCGCGCGCAGAACGGTGACGACCGAGAGGGAGTCGATCAGATCCTCTTCGATCAGATTGGCGTCCGCCATTTCGCGGAGCTCTTCTTTGTCGAGGCCGAGGACCTCTTCCATCGCTTCCAGGATCGCGTCAAATGTTTTCATGGATCATTCTCCTTAAGTTCTTAACTGGTACACATGGATTATAGCAGAAGCAGGCGGTATTGTCAACCGTTTTATGCCTCAAACGCCTTTCTGATGGCGGCAAGCGTGATCTCCGGGTTTTCCGCAACGATGTCGGTGAGCTTGCGGAAGGCCGCGACATAGCTTTCCGCCTGTTCCTTCTTATATTTGTGGATCTGATAGGTCAGATTGACCTTCATGGACTTTCCGGGGACTTCCAGAATGCTTGCATAGAACTGCTGGGCCTGGTGGGTAAAAGGCATGGCGCGGATCTCCAATACGGGGTCTGCCGCCGACGCGGCCATATCCATGGTGCTATATACCATCCAGCCGTGGTTGAAGTTCATGAAGTGCTTGAAGCTCTCCCGATACCCCATCGGCACCAGGTCGCCCATGGGGAGCTTGCCGTGCGCGAGATAGTCAAGATATCGCATATACTGGCCGCTGATGGCCTCGGCGACCGAAGCGTCCTTATTTTCAAAATCGAAGAAGACGGGGACGGTGTTCATCATGCAGCCGAAGGTGCGCTTCTGGGCAGGTGTGCGGCGGCCGTGGGTCATGGTGTAGAAGCAGAAATTATCCTTCCCGGTGAGGGCGTAGACAGTCAAGGCCGCAAGAGGCTGAACGACCGACTGGATGCTGAGGTGGCAGTATTCCGCAAGGCGGGCAAGCCTGTCGTAGTCCGCTCCCTCAAAGAGTGTGCCCACGGCGCGGACGTCGCCCAGAGGCGAGGTGTATCCGGCGGGAAAGCTGTATTTTCTCTGGTGGTGGAAGACGTTCTTCCAGTAGGCCATATCCTCGGTGTGCTCAGCCGACGCGCGGTATGCCGCCTCGTCCGCGCAGTATTTCGTGATGGAGACCGCCGGTTTCAGGACCGGCTCTCTATCTTCCATAAAGGCATGGTAGGCTTCCTTGAGCTCACGGAAGGCGAGGCCGAAGGAATATCCGTCCGCAATGGCGTGGTTGAAGCGCAAAGCCAGCGTGACCTTGTCCCCGTGCTTCAGCATCGCCGCAAGGCAAAGCTCGGTCCCGTACCACGGAATGATGAAGTGATTCATCTCCTCAAGCCACGCCCGGCACTCCTCTTCGGTTGCAAAGGAATAGACCGGGAGGGTCACGGGCTTGAAGGGGCGGATGAACTGGAGCTTTTTTCCGCCTTTTTTGATGATGGTGGTGCGCAGAGCGTCATGCCGCTCCAGAAGGAGGTTATAGGCCTTTTCAAGCGCTTCCGCCGCCCCCTCCTCTGCCGGAGCCGTCACCGTCATGGAGAGCATATTGTCCTCCTGCGCCTTGCGGCGCTCCACGGCAAAGATCTGCGACCACAATAAAAGCTCCTGCGCTTTGGTGATCGGATAGAGCGTCGCGTCAGACGGGGTCTCGACTTTTTTGAATGACAGATCCATTTTCATCACACGCTCCGTTTCTCAGTCTTTCACATTGACGCCTGCAAGGATCGCGGCTTCCATGTCCTTGAGTTTTCTGCGGTCGATCTTGTTGTTGCTGTTACGGGGAAGCGATTCGTCAAAGACGATCTTGCGCGGCACGGCATAGGGCGGCAGATGCTCGCCCACCCATTTGCGCAGGCGGATGACCTCGGCGATCTTCTTCTCCGGCATTTTGACCGGCACGACGTGCGCCACGATGCTTTCCACCTTGCCGTCCTCATAGATGGCCGGGACGACCGCCGCGGCGCGGACGTTTGCGTCCAGATTGAGCGTGCGCTCAATTTCTTCGGCCTCGATGCGGTTGCCGCCCATCTTGATCAGATTGTCAGAGCGGCCAAGGTAATAGAACACGCCGTTTTCTTCGCGCATCATGTCGCGCGTGCGGAAGCCGCGCTTGCCGTCCTTCTTAAAGAAGACCTCCGCTTCCTTTTCGGGCGCATTGAGATACCCGAGCGCCACCAGCTTCGACGTGATGACCAGTTCACCGGGTTCACCGGGCTTTGCCAGATTGCCCTCACTATCTTCCAGCCACGCTTCGACCCCGTCATTCGGAATACCGGAGGGAAGCATGCCGTTCGATTCTAAAATTTCGTCGGTATAGGCAATGGAAAGTCCGCCGGCGGAGGTTTCGGAGGCGCCATAGACGTTGTTGATAATAGCCCCGGGGAAGCGCTCCCTCAGGCGCTTCGCCGTGTAGGAGGTCATTACCTCGCCGCCCATGCCGAAACGGCGGACCGACGGCAGCTTCGCGCGGCAGAAGGCCTCGCTCTTGAGGCAGATATCCATAAAGGCGGGCGTTCCGCCCATGACGTGGGCGTCAGCCAAAAGCATGCGCTTCATCAAGGCCGGGAAATCGCTGAGGAGTCCTCTTTCGACCCCGTAAAGGGTGCTGCCGAGGTACATTCCGTAGCAGAAGAGGTTGACAAAGGACGCGGAAAACGCATAAGGCGTCATGTTGGTCATGCGGCATCTTTCCGGCAGAGCCTTCACCGACTCGGTCAGGCGGGATCTCACCGATGCTTCGATGCACTCCGCCGCGATGATGACCCCCTTCGGATTGCCCGTGCTGCCGGAGGTGAAGATATAGCAGACCGGGGTCTCGCCTTCCGGCCAGGCGCTTTCCGGCACGGTGCGTCCCCTATACTCCGCAACGATCTTTTCATAATCCGCCATGCCGATCAGCGGAAGCTCCGCCTTCGGGAAGGGCTTGGGAGATACCGCGACGACAACGGCAGGATTTGCCGCGGAAGCGACGGCTTCCACCTTCTGCACCGGGAAATAGTCCGGCAGGAATACATAGGGATGTGCGCTTTTGACAGCGGCGAGGATGGCGACTGCCGCTTCGTTTTCTTTATCCCCCCAGATGGCAACCGGCTCTCCCGGTTTACAATGTTCGGAGAAATATACACCAAGCGCATCGCTCGCCATGTCGAGCTCACAGAAGGTCATTTGCTTTTCTCCGCGCTCCACCAGGGCGATCCGGTCGGGCTCTTTTGCCCATTTTTTCAGTCTTTCGAGGACATTCCGCATGATTTCACGGCTCCTTTTTGTAGAAGTCTTTTCAAATATCCATTCGACGGAACGACCCAATTTTGATTATGCCGACTAATCGGGGTGCTCCGTGAATGGTTTCGTATTTTTATTCTACCATATATTCAAATAATTTTCAACACCATTCTCCCCTTTTCGGTATACTATTTCAAATCCGGCAGTTCCCTCGCAGACGATTTTGTATAAAAAACGGCGCAGCCCCGGAAAAGGAGCTGCGCCGTGACCGGCGTTATTCAGTTTATTGACCGATATGCTTCAGCCGCAATCAGCCTCTCACTTCGAAGAGCTCGATCTCTTCGTCGTTCGGCCCGAAGACAAACGCGATGCGGACCGGGTAGATCGACGGCTTGGCGGGGATGTCCACGTCTTTCGGCGCCGACTTGGTTCTGCCGCCCGCGGCGAGCGCGACGGCGTAGGCTTCGTCGCAGCTATCGCACTTCACAGCGAGGTGGAAATAACGGCCGTAGGGAGTCTCGCCCTTGCCGCCCGCAAAGACCTCGAAATATTCGCCGCTGCCGATGTCCAGCATGGCGGCGCGGGAATCGCCCTCGCCCCAGGCCTTGAAGACCTCAAAGCCCAGCGCCTTGTAGAAGGCCAGAGACTTGTCGAAATCGTCCACTTTCAGCGCGACATGGTGGAAGGAAGCGCCCTTGATCTTTTCGTTTGCCATTTTATATACATCCCTTCAAAATAGAATACAATTCATCGCGTGACCAGAATGATCAGCACCTCTGCTCCGCCGTATTCCAGCCCGCAGGAGGCGATCTCCACGCCGTTGGTGAATTCATACTGCACGCCGCTGACCGTCACGTTGTTCTGCGTGACAAAGGCGGCGAAATCATCGGTCTCATAGATGCCGACCTCACCGAGAGGATCCTTATATAATGCCTCGATATCCGGCAGGGAATCGACGCCAGCGTAGAACACCTCGGCATACATACCCTTGACGTCATGAGCCGCGATCAGCTCCTCCGCGTCGGCAAGAATAGTCTCGCGGTCGTAGACCACGCCCGCTTCTTCCTCCGGGGCGGCGGCACCGTACATAAGCTCAGCCTGCGTACCATTCGTTACTTCCATGAGCTCTTCTTCGGCGGCCTCCGGGGCGGCCATGTCGGCGCTGATGGCCTTATCCTGCATAGCGGCGAAACCGAGCACGGGAATATCCCGCGTGCGGACGTAGCGGGTGACGCCGAAAACGCACAGGGCGATGACAGCCGCGGCGGCCACGGTGCCCGTGATGCCGCGCATACGGTTTTTGCTTCTGCGTACGCGGCGGATGGCTGCTGAACGGTCCTCTTCCGTGACGCGCTTCAATATGCGGTCCTTCAGATCGCAGGGAGGATCTGCCGCGAGGGCGGCTGTTTCTCGCCGGATGAGCATCATATCTTCCATGGTGCGCCTGCAGGTATCGCAATACGAAACGTGCTCAGCGACGGCACGCTTTTCCTCTTCGGTCGCGTCTCCGTCGATGACGCTTTGCATCATCAGCACGATTTCCTTACAGGTCCCTTCCAAATTCATCTCTTTTTTCATCAGGCGATCCTCCTTTCTCCTCATTTCGATTGAAAAACGCCGTTTTCCGTACCGTTTCAGCGGGATTTTTCTTTTGCGTCTTTCGTTTATACTCTTTGGACGCAAAAGGGAAGGAAAAGTTTCATCTTTTTAAGATTTATTTACAGGATTTTTACAAGTTTGTTACGAAGCCTCATGCGGGCTCTGGCAAGCCTTGAGCGCACCGTCCCGAGCTCGATCCCCAGCGCGTCGGCGATCTCATTATAGGACATATCGTTGATGTCGCGCATGATGATGATGTCGCGCGCGTCCTTGGGAAGCGAGTCGATGGCCATGAGGAGCGCGTCGTGGAGCTCCTTGGATTCCAGCTTGCTCTCGGGGTTATAAGACATATCCGGGAGCGGCAGCTCGGTGAGCTCGCCCTCCTCGTTTTCGCTTTCCAGCTCGACGGTGTTCTTGTAATAGAGCTTGTTCTTGCGGGCGAAATCGGTGCAGAGGTTGACCGTGATGCGGTAAAGCCACGTGGAGATCTGCGCCTTGCCCTTGAAGCTGTCGATGGAACGGTAGGCCTTGATGAAGACCTCCTGAGTGATGTCGGAAGCGTCGTCATAGTTTCTCACATAGCGCAGTGCCACGTTGAAAACCATCTTCTGATGGGTCTCCACCAGTTCGGCAAAGGCGTTTTCATCCCCGATCTTGATCCTCTTGATCAGCAGTTCCTCGTCCTGCGGCATCCTCCGGCCTCCTTTCCGTTCTAAAACCTCAATGTTTTCTATCTGCTGCCCGTTTCTATGACTTTTTCGACAAACCTTTTCAGCTCGCCAAGCGCCGAAAGGTGCGCGGCCTCTTCCTTGAGCTTTGCCGCGCCGCGAAGCCCCTTGAGATAATACATGGTGTGCGTCCGCGCTTCTTTTAGCGCGGTGTATTCTCCCTTTATGGAAACGGCGCGCGTTGTCTGGTTCAAAAGCACGTCCATTTTATCACGAATCGTCGGGCTTGTAAACTCCGAATTTTCCATAAAAGCCGTAATTTCGGCAAAAAGGAAAGGATTTCCCAGCGCGCCGCGGCCGACTGCAACTAAATCCGCCCCGGCTTCCCGGAAGAGCGCCGCCGCGCTTTCGCCGGAAACAACGTCTCCGTTGGCGATGACGGGAATGCGGATCGCCTGCTTCACTCTGGCGATCTCCTCCCAGAGCGCCTTGCCGGAATAGAACATTTCTCTTGTCCTGCCGTGCACCGTGACGGCGTCCGCGCCGTTTTCCTCCGCCGCACGTGCGACTTCAACTGCGTTGATGTGCTCTGCGTCCCAGCCGAGCCGCATCTTCACCGTGACAGGGCATTCCACCGCTTCCCGCACGGCCTTCACGATCCTCCCGGCCAAGGTAGGATCCCGCATCAGGGCGCTTCCCTCGCCGTTGGTCGCCACCTTGGGCACCGGGCAGCCCATATTGATATCTATCGCGTCGGGGTGGGCGTATTCATAGGCGATGTGCGCGCCCTCGCCGAGGAATTCCGGCTCGCTACCGAAGAGCTGGACGGCAAAGGGCTTTTCATTCTCGTAAGGCCGCATCAGGGCATGCGTCTTGGAATCGTGTTTATTGTAGCAGAGCGCCTTGGCCGAGACCATTTCCGACGTGGTCATGGCCGCGCCCATTTCCCGGCAGACCGAACGGAAGGCCGCGTCCGCCACCCCCGCCATAGGGGCAAGCGTCGCGTACCCGCGCACGTTGAGATTCCCGATCCTGACTTCTTTCAACTCGATTCCCCTTATCTTTTGCGTCCGACCGCCGTGATCTCCGAGCGGTTGTGGTAAAGCTGGCGGGCATAGGTCACGTCCACGCCTTCTTCAAGCAGGCGGAGCGCCTCGCGCGCCACGTGCAGGCTCTTTTTCTCCGGGAGCTTGAGGGTGATGACCACCCACGCGCCCTCTTCGAGAAGCGGCAGGGCTTCCAAGGTCACGCGGACGCTTTCGCGGGCGTCCATGCGCATATCGTTGACCAGCATGGCAAAGCGCCGGTCGCCGTGTTCCTTCAGGAATTCCTGCGAGAGGCCGCGGTAGTGGGTGACGTTGGGAAGGCTTTCGATGCGCGGGTCGAGCTTGGCCGGGTCAACGGCGGTCACGTGCGCCCCTTTTCCGAGAAGGACTCTTGTCCACCCGCCGGGGGCCGCGCCGAGGTCGAGCGCGTCCTTGCCTGCAATATCGTCCAGCGCCAGCGTGTCGAAGACCTCGGTCAGCTTGAATTCCGCGCGGCTGATGTTGCCCTCGTCAAAGGCGTAGCGGTAGATGCCCGCCGTGCGCGGCGTGATGTTTTCGTTTTTATCGGAAAATCCGAGATAGATGCCCTCTTCCGCGGCCGTCACCGAAA
>JAKSPX010000054.1 GCA_024404415.1 Clostridia bacterium
ACCTTGATGCGGCCGGCTGTGTATTCCTCCAGCGGGGCGGCGTGGAGCTTGGACCAGTCGTCAAGCTCGGTGCCGCAGGTGTTCACGTAGGCGAAGACCACCGGGAGGGAGGAGAATTTTTCCACGATCAGGGGCTCGGTGAAGGTATGGCCGTCCAGCTTGACAAAGCCTTCGCCCGCTTCGACCGCGAGCGGCTTCCAAAGGGTCTTGGGGCGCGCGATCTTTTGGGCTTCTTCGATCAGGTCGCGGACGATGTCGGTCTCCTCGCGTTCGTCGTCGAGCGGAATTTTCAGGGCGGCAAAGAGCTCTTCTTCGGTGAATTCGATCTTCTGCTCAAATATACGGCTTTCCATGGGAAACCCTTCTTTCTGATTTTCCTTCAGTATAGCACAGTGCACACCGCTCTGCAAGAGTGCCTACCTGTCCTTTTTCACGGCTCTCAGCGCTTTTAATGCAAATCCCGCGGCGAGGCCGGTGAAAAGCCCGGTGAGGATGCCGGAGAGCACCAGGACCGGCGCGTAATAAAGGACGTTTTTCCCGAGGACGATCATCGCCGCGGCCATCTGTCCTAAGTTATGCGCGAGCGCCCCGAGGATGCTTGTCACCCACGTCAGTTTTTCACCGAGCGGCTGATAGACCAGCGCCATCACGACGTAGCAAAGGACGCCGCCTGCGAGGGAATAAAGGAGCGTGACGGTCGTCCCGGTGAAGAGCGACCCAAGCAGGATGCGCACCGTGAGCACCGCCGCCGCCTCCTTCCGCCCGAGAAGGGGAAGGGCGACGAGGGTAAAGATGTTGGCAAGGCCCAATTTCACGCCGGGGAGCGCAAAGGGGGAGGGGATCTGGCTTTCGATCACGAAGGTGACCAGCGCAAAGGCGGCGAGTAGGCCGATGAGGGCAAGAGATCTCGCGGGACGGTTTTTCATGACACACCTCCTGAAATGGCGTCGACCTCTGATCCCTCACCGAGGATCTCGATGACCAGCTCGTGCGGAAGGCAGAGGATGGGCTGAAGCGACCCGGAGATCCACCCGGTCTTCTGGCAGACCTTGTCGGGGCAGTCGGCGTCGATGACCGCGATCTTTCCCTTTTCGACGCGGATGCGGTTATAGCCATTGGAAGTCTCCACCGTGAATTCGTAGGGCTCGGAGACCAGATCGAGGTCGATCTCTTTTATGACTTTCCCCTCCGAGGTGATGCGCGCGACGTGCCCTTTTCCGAGGCGCGGAAGGGGAAGGAGGGAGGCGAGCGCCGATAAAAAGAGGAGCGAAAAGAGGATGCCCCAAAATTTGTGCTTTTTCCACATAGAAATTTCCCTCAGATATGTAAAAAAAATGGATTTATCTCTTGCAACGCGCGAAGATTTGTGTTATACTGTCTCGTACCGAATTGAGAAGGAGAATCATTTTACAATGCCGAACATCAAATCTGCGAAAAAACGCGTTCTCGTTACCGCCGTTAAGAATCTTCAGAACAAAATGGCCGTTTCCGCTCTGCGCACCGACCTCAAGAAGTTCGAAGCCGCTGTTGCCGCCGGCAATAAGGCCGAAGCGACCGAGCTCTATAAGAAGGCTGTCATCGCTCTCGACAAGGCTGCTGCCAATGGTCTGATCCACAAGAACAACGCCGCCAACAAGAAGAGCAAGATGACCATCCGCCTCAACGCCATGGCGTAAGAGACAGACGACAATTTAACGTGATCTTGAATTGAAGATACAACGGCAGCAGGTTTGTTTTAGACCGGCTGCTATTGTCGTTTCACTTGCTTTCGACGGGATGCGACAGATCCCGCCCGACAGCTCCATATTAGCATGATTGCCGCCCGATTGCAAGCGGCCGGGAGAATATTTCATGATCGAAAACGTCAAGCGCTACCGCACCCACACCTCACACGGGATGGACGTGGGCAAGCTGATCTGCATCCTCTACGCCGTGACGGCCCTTCTGATGCTGGTACCCTACGCCAAGTACGCCGCGTGGATCCTGCCCCTGGTCTTTCTTTACCGGGAAAAGGAGAGCGATTTCGCCATCTTCATGTTTGCCCAGCTCTTTTCCCTCGCCGCCGTCGTCGGGGCGCTGGCCTTCCTCTTTGAGGTGCCGCTGAAATGGCTTATCCGCCGCATGAGCACCTCCCTGGCCTTCGGCTGGGTGCTTGCGGGGGACTTTGCGAGCTTCCTGACCTCCATCCTTGCGGCCTTCGTGGGGCTTGCGGCGGTGATCCTTACCCTGATGGCCGCCTCCCGCGCGCTCCGCTACATCGAGGCGCACATCATTCTGGCCGGACCGATGGCCGAAAGGATCACGGCTCTGCCGCGTTTCAAGGACTGAACTATGGAAAAGAAAAGCATCAAGAATATCGCCCTGAACAAAAAGGCGCGCCACGACTATTTCGTGGAGGACACCTATGAGGCGGGCATCGAGCTTGCGGGCACCGAGGTCAAGTCCATCCGTCAGGGCGGCATCAACCTCAAGGATTCCTACTGCATCGTGAAAAACGGCGAGCTTTTGGTCGTCGGGATGCACATTTCGCCCTACGAAAAGGGCAATATCTTCAACCGTGACCCGCTCCGCTCCCGCCGCCTCCTCATGCACAAGCGCGAGATCAATAAATTAAACGGCCACGTCATGCGCGACGGCTACGCCCTTGTGCCGCTTTCGGTCTATTTCAAAGGGCCGCTGGTCAAAGTGGAGGTCGGCCTCTGCAAGGGCAAAAAGCTCTACGACAAGCGCGAGGACCTCGCGCGCAAGCAGGCCGGACGCGAACTGGAGAGAGAACTCAAAGAGAAGAACAGATAATCAAAAAGGAGAACCCGACGGGGTTCTCCTTTTTTAGTGAAGAGTGAAGAGTTTTCAGTTTTCAGTATTCAGTTTTCAGTAGAACGCGATTATGCGGTTACGCACAATGTAGGAAGGCTCTCCCTCCGGGAGATGCCGTCGCTTGCGACGGAAGGAGGGTGTGACCGAAGTCAATAGTGGCGGCGCAGCCGACGTAAGGAGTGGGGTACGGATTGCCACGGTCGCTTCGCTCCCTCGCAATGACAATGGGGTACATTGTGCGTGTCCTGAAAACTGAATACTGAAAACTGAAAACTTCTCCCTCCTCATTCCTCACTTGATCTTACTCCGGCTTGATCATCCCGGTGACGATCAGCTTTTCCTTTCCGAAGGTCTCTTCGGCGGCGGAGCGGAGGGGGGTGACGTCGCGCCGGGTCATGAGGGAGCAGGCGGCAAAGGCCCAATCGCGTTCGAGCTTATCGTATTTGGACTTGCACGCGGCGTTGAAGGCGCAGAGCTCCCACCTTGTGACCACGTCATCGAGGTTTTCCTTCAAAAATTTTCCGATGGCGCGGATGTTCTCTACGGTCGCGGTCGCACCGGGGATGAGGGGCGTGCGGATCCAGATCTCCTTCGGGGAGCCGTTCCGGCGCATTTCCGACGCGGCAAGGAGCAAATTCTCTTTGATGCGGTCGTTATACTGCCCGGTGAAGCGCTTGTGTATCTCATTTTCAAAGAGCTTCATGTCGTATAAAAGGTAATCGGTGTGGGGAAGAAGCGATAAAAGCGCCTCCTTGGGGGCCAGACCGCAGGTATCCAGCGCCGTGGTGATGCCCGCAGAATGGAGCCTTTCGAAAAACGGCGCGAGAAATGCTGCCTGCAATAAAGGCTCGCCGCCCGAGAAGGTCACGCCGCCGCCGAATTCCGCGTAGTAGCGCTGATCCTTCATCAGCTCTTTGAAAAGCGTGTCGGCGTCGTAGGCCTTGCCGATGGCGCTCATGGCCGTCGCGGGGCAGGCGTCGGCGCAGGAAAGGCAGGAGGTGCATTTTTCGCGGTCGATCAGGATGCCTTTTTCACCGAAGGCGATGGCGCTTTGAGGGCAGGCCTCTTTACAGCTCCCGCAGCCGATGCAGAGGGTCTTGTCCCACCACACGCCGTTTATAACCGGGATGGATTCGGGATTCTGACACCATGCACAGCGTAAGGGGCAGCCTTTGACGAAGACCGTCGTGCGCATTCCCGGCCCGTCGTGGGTCGTGCCGTGGGAGACGTCGATGGTGAGAAGAGTTTCTGGTTTCATCATATACCTCGGAATTTAAGCGATTTAGCGATTTAACATATAGCGATTTAGCTCGCGCACGGCGCGGAGACGACCCTTCGGCGTTAAACAGTCCGCAGACTGGTTTGTTTGCTCAGAATGACAGGGAAGGGCAAGGCGGCAAAGAAGTTGCGGATTGCCACACCGGCCTGCGGGCTGGTTCGCAATGACAAGGAGGACCATTGTGCCGCTGAGGTAAATCGCTGAATTGCTGAAATGCTCAATCGCTGAATCGCTGAATCGCTCTTAATTCATGCTCGCGTAATTCATGCGGGAAATGAAGTCCTCCTGATATTCGCGGGACATCGTGATGAAGCGGGCGCAATAGCCGGTGACACGGACGACGAGGTTGCGGTATTCCGGCTTTTCGGGGTGTTCCATCGCGTCCTCGAGCTTTTTGAGGTCTAAAATGTGCAGATTGATCTGCTGGCCGCCCGACTTGAAGAAGGCAGAAGAGAAATCGCGGATGTAGGCGTAGCGCGCCTCCTTGCCGTCGAAGAAGCGGGGCTGGATGTCCACCTGAATGGAGCCGCCCTGGAAATGGCGCATATCGGGCGCACAGGCCGAGTTGGCCATGGGGATGAGGCCCTTCTTCGAAACGCCCGCCTGCGGGTTGATGCCGTGGGCCATCTGGTCGCCCGCGTGCCGCCCGTCCGGGGTCGCGCCGAAGGAGCCTCTGCCCTCCAAATGCGACATGAAGGCGAAGAGCGAGGGGCGCATGGGCTGGCCGCCGCGCTGATTATAATAGCCCTCGGCGATCTCCACCGTGGTCTCGGAGAGGCGGCGCACCATCTCGTCGGGTTCCTCCTCGCCGTTGCCGTATTTCGGCTGGTTGAGGAAGCGCTGGCGCATGACCTCGCTATCCTTCCAGTCGTTTCTGCAGGCATCCCACACCTCTTTTAAGGTGTAGCGCTTCTCCTCGAAGACCAGTTTCTTCAAAGCGGTGAAGGAGTCGGCGACGTTGGGCACGCCGAGGATGTTGAGGGAGGTATACTGGTAATCCACGCCGCGCGGCGCGTCCATATCCATGCCGCGCTCAATGGGGCCGTGAGAGATGAGCGAGGTGAACATTTCGGGCTGGCTTTCGCCTCTGACGCGGTCGATGGCGCCCTCGGCGGCCTGGAAGGCTTTCATGGTGGCGTGGAATTCCTTTTCGTAGAGCGAATAGAGGGTCTCAAAATCCTGAACGTCTTCTTCGACCGCCTTGTCCATGGCGCGCTCGAAGGGGCGGAGGAGGTTAGTGAGGTTGCTATCCTGCCCGCACCACTCCTTGCCGGGGATGCAGAACCACTGGCAGCCGGAGTAGACCACCTTCCACGCGTCCTCGTGCGGGATGCCGCTTCTGAGTTCGGAGGCGTACATGGTGTCGTAATTGACCAGGACCGGGATGCTCTCGCCGTGGCGGGCGAGAACATCGCAGGCGTAGGCATAATAATCCGGGTCGATATCCTCGTGCCACATCACGCCGAGGTTATTGTAGTCGCCGATGAGGTCGTAGGCCTCGAGGGCGATGTAGCTCATTTCATTGGTCGCGTCATTCCCGTTTTCATCGCGCCCGGCGAAGGAGAAGAACTGGCCGCGGAGCTTCATATACATCTCGGCGATGGTCTCGCGCGCTTCCTCGCGGGTGAGGATGCCCGCATCCGTGTCGCGGTCATAATAGGGCTGGAGCCAGAGGTCCATGCGGCCGTAGCCGTTGCCGTGGCCGACCGCGCGGTCGAATAAAATGGCGTACTGGATGGTCTGGACGGCCTCGTAGAAGGTGGAGGGAGCCTTGTGAGCCACGTTCGAGGAGGCGAGGGCGATCTTTTCAAAGCGCGCCTTTTCGTTTTCATCGTCGGTCTCGGAAGCGAGTTTTTCGGCCAAAGCGGCGTAGTTTTCAATATAATGGATGCAGCCGAGGGCCACGTCCTCAAGGCCCTTGAGGTAGGAGACCTTGCGGGCGTTCCCGAGTTTTTCATAAAGGGCGAGGCTCTTTCGAACGCGGGCAAGCAGGTTGTCAAAGCCCTCGTTGAGCAGGATCTCCACGTCCGGGCAGGTGTGGCCGTAGGCGGCGGGGGAGGCGCCGAGGCGCTCGGATTCCTCCACCAGCGGGGCGATCTCTTCCGCGACCGGGTACTTTCTCCAAGCACCGGAGCCCGCAGGGCGGAAATGCGCCATTTCCCAGTAGATCTCGCCGACGATGGTCTCGCAGGGGTAGATGGCGGGAGGGGTGTTTTCCAGCATGAAGCGGTAGTCCTTGCCCCACTGCTCGGCGGTCATTTTCAGGCCTTCTTTGTGGGAGGGGATCTCCTCCGGGCGGGGGAAGGGGCCGATATCCAGCCAGCAGTGGTGGTCGCCGTAGGTGCCCATCTGGCGGGAACCGTCGGTGCCGAGCTTGGCGTTTCTTTCCTCGAGGACCTTGATGCGTTCGGACTGCTCGAATTTCGGAATGAAGGGAAGACGGAATTCACTCATATCGCGTTACCTCGCACATGAAATCTTTTGGGGATATTTTAGCATATTTCCTATGGAATGTAAACTGCCCGGACGGAAATGACTTGCTTTCACGCGGCGGGTGTGCTACACTACCGAAAGAGACATCATTTCTTTGGGAGGCATCCTTATGAAGATTGCGCACGATTTCCATATGCACACGTCCCTTTCCCTCTGCGCCGAAAAAACGGCCAACGTGAAGGAATACGTTGAATCCGCAAAGAAGGCGGGTTTTGAAAAGCTCGGCTTCGCCAACCATTTCTGGGATGCGGCCATCCCCGGCGCGAACGATTTCTACGTGCCGCAGCATTATGACCACGTGGAATCCATGAAGCCCGAGATCGAGGAGGCCAAAAAGAGCGGCCTCACGCTCTATTTCGGCTGCGAATGTGAGTACGACCCCTACCGCCACGGCGTGGCCTGCACCCCGGAGGTGGCGGAAAAGTTTGAATTCATGATCGTCCCGAATTCCCACACCCACATGATGATGCCGAAGGACTATTATCATCCCTACGAAAAGCACGCGGAGTTCATGGTCAACGCCTACGAAGAGATCCTGAATTCCGAGGTGGCGAAATACATCACCGGCATGGCGCACCCCTTCGAGGCGGTGGCCTGCCCCTACGACCGGGCGATCCTCATCGGCCTCATCAAGGAGGACGTTTTTAAGCGCCTCTTCACTCTGCAGGCCGAAAAGGGCATTGCGTTTGAGATCAACCTCTCCTGCCTCGATCAGAAAAAGCCGGAGGAATTTGCCGCTTCCGACCGCTTCAAGATGTTCAGGCTCGCCAAGGACTGCGGCTGCCAGTTTATTTTCGGCACCGACATCCACTCCTCCGCGAAGTATGCCGCGGGCGTTGCGGACGCGGCCATGAAGGGCGCGAATCTCGTTGCTGAAATGCTGGGTCTCAGGGAAGAGGATATTATCGAGATCGCCAAATGCGCGATTACGCATTTACGCACTATCCCTGTCATTCTGAGCAAAGCGAAGAATCCTTTCAGTAAGCTCGGAGAAAGGATCCTTCGGCCGCCAACCCAGCCCGCAGGCCGGGTTGTAGCCTCAGGATGACATGGAGAGGCAGCTTGCATCTTTTAGTACCGCCCCTGTCATTCTGAGCGAAGCGAAGAATCCTTTCAGAAAGACTCAAAGAAAGATCCTTCGGTCGCAATACCGTTTGCTCCCTCAGGATGACATGAAACAACACTAATCAAAAGGACAAGGTATTCATGAATAACTACTATGTCTATATCTTAACGAACTGGAATAACCATGTCCTCTATATCGGTATCACAAACGACCTATACCGTCGCCTTTATGAGCACAAGAATCATCTTGTTGACGGTTTCACCAAGCGATACAATGTCAATAAACTCGTTTATTTTGAAATGACGAGTGATGTAAAAGCTGCGATAGAACGTGAAAAACAATTGAAAGGCTGGCTCAGAGCAAAGAAAATCGCACTGATCGAAAGTCAGAATCCCAAATGGGAAGACCTCTCTCTGGAATGGGAGTAAGGATCCTTCGGCCCCAACCCAGCCCGCAGGCCGGGTTGTAGCCTCAGGATGACACGGAGAGGCC
>JAKSPX010000055.1 GCA_024404415.1 Clostridia bacterium
GCCACCGGCCACTATGCCCGCGTGGTGAAAGATGGTTAAAAGTACCTTCTCTGTAAAGCGAAGGATCCGAAAAAGGATCAGAGCTACGTCCTTGCGGTGCTGGATCAGAAGACGCTCTCCCGACTCCTTTTGCCCCTCGGAGAGTATTCCAAGGACGAGGTGCGCACTCTCGCGCGCGAGGCGGGACTCGGAAATGCCGAAAACCCCGATTCGCAGGATATCTGCTTCGTCCCGGACGGCGATTACGGGAAATTCATCCGGGAGACCACGGGAAAGACTTACCCGAAGGGCGCCTTCCGCGATAAGGAGGGGAAGCTCCTCGGTTATCATCAGGGCATGATCGACTACACCGTCGGCCAGCGGCGCGGGCTCGGACTGCCCCTGGGGTATCACGCCTACGTCGTCTCCAAAAACGCCGCGACGGGCGAGGTGCTCGTCGGGCGGGACGAAGAGCTCTATTCCACCCGGATGAAGGTGAAAAACCTGCACCTCATCGCAGAAGAAAGGCTTTCAGACGGACGGCAAGTCATGACGCGCGCACGTTACAGCGCCAAAGAATGCCCGTCGAAGCTATTTATGGCGGGGGAGAATCAACTGATCTGCGAATTTTCGACCCCTGTCCGCGCCGTCACGCCGGGGCAAACCGCCGTTTTTTACGACGGAGACGTGGTCGTCGGCTGCGGCGAGATCACCTTATGAGGTTTATCACGACGAAAGGAATCGGTCGGCTTTGAAGAAAATCACAACCTCCCGCCTGACGCTTGCCGCCGTCATCGCGGCTTTGTATGCGGGACTCACACTGGCTCTCACGCCGATATCCTTCGGACCCCTGCAGTTCCGGGCGGCGGAGGCGCTCACGCTCCTTCCGCTATACTTCCCGGAGAGCATCCCGGGGCTTTTCGTCGGCTGTGTCATCGCCAACGCGGTGGGCGTCGCCCTCGGGGCCGCCGGGCCGTGGGATATATTGATCGGGTCGCTTGCGACATTGGCGGCGGCCGGTATTACCTCGCGCGGCAAAAACCGATTCCTTGCGGCATTACCGCCGGTGGTTTTGAATGCGCTCCTCGTCGGGCCAATGCTCGCCATGCTCTTCACCGAAAGGGCTGCGTGGTCTGTGGCCATTCCCTACCAGATGCTCACGGTGGGCTTAGGGGAGGCGGCGGTCGTGTATCCCCTCGGCGTCCCGTTATCCTACGTGATCGAACGGTCATTCCCCGCGCTCCAAAAGCGCATCAGATAGAGAAAGGAAAGGAAGGTCAGACATGAAAGTCAGAAAAGCGCTCATTCCCGCAGCAGGACTCGGCACCCGTATGCTCCCGGAGACCAAGACGGTCCCCAAGGAAATGCTGCCCATCGTCGACAAACCGGCGATCCAGTACGTCGTGGAAGAGGCGGTCGAAAGCGGCATAGAAGAGATCCTCATCCTGACCAACCGCTCCAAGGCGGTCATGGAGGACTATTTTGACTACCATCCCGAGCTGGAAAGCAAGCTTCGGAACGCCGGACGCATCGCGGAAGCCGATATGCTCCGCAAGGTAGCCGACATGGCGCACATCACCTTTATGCGCCAGAAGCAGACGCTCGGCCTCGGCCACGCGGTCCTCTGCGCGAGGAGATTCGCCGGGGACGAGCCCTTCGCGGTCCTCTTGGGCGACGACATCATGAAAAACGGGCCGCCCGTCACCGCCCAGCTCATCCGTGCGGCGGAAAAATACAACTGCTCGGCGGTCGGCGCAAGACATGTCCCGCTCGATGTCATCCACAAATACTGCTCGCTTCGCTACGAGGACGTACCGGGCGAGGAAAAGATCAAAAGACTGCTCGCGGCCATCGAAAAGCCGCGCCCTGAACAGGTCTACACCGATTTCGCCATTTTAGGGCGCTACGTTTTCACGCCCGGCATCTTTGACGTGCTCGAAAATCAGATGCCCGGCTACGGCGGCGAGATCCAGCTCACCGACGCCATCGACGGCCTCGCCAGACGTGAAAAGGTCATGGCGGTGGATTTCGACGGAAGACGCTTCGATACCGGCAGCATGACCGGGTACCTCGAAACGGTGCTGGAATATGCACTGGAGTCGCCCAAGACCGGCAAATGGCTCCGCGACTACATCCTGAAAAAAGCGGAAGAGTTTGAAAAATGAAACTACTCGGAATCGACCTCGGTGACGCCCGCACCGGCGTTGCGGCGAGCGACCTCACGGGCAGCCTCGCCCGGGGATTTCATCTCATTGAGGGCAAGGGACTCAAAAAGACCGCCATCGAGGTGGCGGAGCTCGTTCTTTCGGAGGGCGCGGACACCGTCGTGATCGGCGATCCCCTCAATATGGACGGAACGGCGGGGGAGCGGAGCGCAAAGGCGCACGCCTTCGGAAAGCTCCTCGAGGGCCAGCTTTTTGCCCGCGGCAGGGAGGACGTGAAGCTCGTCTTTTTTGACGAACGTCTCACCACCGTGGAGGCGCACGAGATCCTTGCGATGACCGGCAACGGCGACATGGGACACCGGAGAAAGGTGGATATGCTGGCCTCCGAACTGATCCTGCAGGACTACCTCGACAGCATCAAGTAAAAAAGACAAAGGATTCACACATCATTTATGAAGATCACCCTCTTTTCCGACCGGGAGTTCAATAAGCAGCTCTATAAGCTCACCATGCCCATCGCGGTGCAGAATCTCATGCTCGCGGCGGTGGCGGCCGCCGACGCCTTCATGCTCGGTGGTCTCGAACAGAACGCCATGGCCGCCGTGTCGCTTGCGACGCAGATCCAGTTTATTCAGAATATGATCCTCTCGGCCTTCGTCTCGGCCACCGCCATCCTCGGCGCACAGTATTGGGGCAAGGGCGACGTGAAGACCATCCGCCATCTCTTTTCCATGGCCGTGCGCGTCTGCGGCGTGACCTCGGTGATCTTCTTTATCGGGTGCGTCTTCTTCCCACGGTATCTGATGATCCTCTTCACCAATGAGGAGGAATTGATCCTCATCGGCATCTGCTACCTGAAGATCGCCGGGTGGTCCTATCTTCTCACCGGCGTCTCCCAGTGCTACCTCGCCATCATGAAGGTCACGGATCACACCTCTTCTACGGCGCGCATCAGCTCCAGCGCGGTCGTCATCAACATCTGCCTCAACGCCGTCTTCATCTTTGGCCTTTTCGGTGTGCCCTCCCTCGGCGTTGCGGGTGCAGCCATTGCCACGCTCATCGCCCGCGCCATCGAGCTTCTCTGGTGCGTCATCCTCTCCTTCCGCAAGGACTATGTCCGGCTGGAACTTGGGGGCCTTTTCCGGAATTTTCGCCAGCTTGAGCGCGATTTCATCCGCTGTGCCCTGCCTCTGATGGGTGCGTGCCTCCTCTGGGGCGTCGGCTTTACCTCCTATACCTCCTTCATGGGTCACATGGGCACCGATGCGGCGGCGGCCAACTCCATCGCCTCGGTCGTGCGCGACATGGTTTGCTGTCTCTGCAACGGCCTCGCCTCGGGCGGCGGCATCCTCGTCGGCAACGAGCTCGGCGCCGGCCGACTCGAAAAGGGCAAGCTCTACGGTGACCGCCTCACCAAGATCGCTTTCCTCACAGGCTTTCTTTCTACCGCCATCATGCTGGCAGTCACGCCGCTTCTCATGCGTGTGGTCAAGCTGACCGACGGCGCAAGGGGACATCTGGTCGGCATGATGATCATCATGGCCTTCTATATGATCGGCCGCACGGTCAACACCATCGTCATCAACGGCATCTTCTCAGCCGGCGGCGACACGCTTTTTGATATGTACAGCCTGATTGTCACCATGTGGATGATCGCTGTGCCGCTCGCCGTGCTCGGCACCTTCTTCCTCGATTGGCCGGTCGAAGTCGTTTATGCGTGTACCTGCCTTGACGAGGTCGGCAAGATCCCGTGGGTCATGCTCCATTACAGAAAATACAAATGGGTCAGGGACCTTACGCGCGAGGAGATCACAAAAGCAGAATAAAGTACATGGAACTGCCCCGGTTGAAGAGGAAAAATCTTTTCAAACCGGGGCAGCTTTGTGCCTATTCCTCCCGGGGAAAAAGCGCGTCGAAGCGCTCTTTATCGCGCGGCAGGAGGATGGTCTCGCTCCCGACCAGAAAGGACGTGACCCACATGGCGGAGAGGAGGGCAATGTCCTCGTCCCCGCTGACCTCTGCCACCGACACCACTTTTCTGACCGACGCGCGGAGAAAAACCGCGCCGAAAAGGTAATAGACCGTCGCCACCACGCCCACGGCGGCAAAAAGCGCAAGCAGGATATCCATTCGCCGTCACCTCCTTTCTTCAGTATATGAAGGGGGAGAGGATGGGTGAAAATGCTATAATAATAGGTTGAATTATAGGAGAAATCGTGGTATAATCCAACTAAGGAGGCGAGACTATGCAGATAGACAGCAATGCCATCGTATCGGTGACCGAGGCCAATCAGAATTTTTCCAAAGTGACGCACATGGCGGAAAGCCGCGGCCATCTGGTCATTTTCAAGAACAATAAACCCAAATATATGCTCATAGACCTCGACAAAGAGCCGCAGATCGAAATGACTGAGGACGAAAAACTGCAATTCGTGGCTGACAGATTGCTCCGGGAGCATCGCGCGGCCTTTGAGGAACTGGCGAAATGATCCGTTTTTCAAAAGAAAAGGTATTGCTCCTTCACAAGCTGATGAATGAAGCGACCGGCGGCAGCATCGGTGTGCGCGACGAGGGGCTTTTGGAATGGGTCATCACACACGAAGCGTGAAAATGCTTGCATCAGAATAAGAATAGTGCTATGATAACTCATCGGGCAAGATCGACCGGGGCGTGACCTCCCGTCGATTTGTTTGAGGAGAATGGTGTCCGGCATTCCCCAAAAGGGAAGGGGCCGGGTGAAAAGGGAAACAGGTGAAAAGCCTGTGCGATCTCGTCACTGTAAGATGGGAGCTCCCGCCGTGCCGCAAGGTGTCCATTGGGGTGAAAGCCCTGAGAAGGAGAGCGGGGGTGAGGATCATCGAGCCAGGAGACCTGCCATTTTCCGGGTACTGATGACCACGAGGAATTGGTCGGGTGCGTTTGCCTGCGTCACGGGTAAACTCTGCCTTTTTATTCCCAAAGGCGGAGTTTCTTTTTTGTCCGATCAGAATAAGGAGGAGAAAACCTCCGCAATGTGAAAGGGAGAGTCACACATGAAAAAAACAACCAAGGTCGTCATCGGCGTCCTTGCTCTGGTGCTGGTCGCGGCGGCGCTCATCGGCGTGTACATCGCCTTTGGCCCCAAAACCAGTGAGGGCAGTAAGAACGTGACCATCACGGTGGTGGATGACAAGGGCGAAAAGACGGTTTACAACGTCAAGACCGATGCGGAATACCTCCGCGGCGCGATGGACGAGGCTGAAGGGCTGACCTATGGCGGCACCGAGGGCGAATACGGCATCATGATCGACACCGTGAACGGCCTGCGCGCGGACTACACGCTGGACGGTGCTTACTGGTCCTTCATGCAGGACGGTGCCATGACCAATTACGGCATTGACACACAGCCCATCAAAGACGGCGATGCTTTCTCGATCGAATACACTCCCGCCCAGTAAAGAGGCGGCCCTGGTGGGCATGATGATCGCCATTTTGGAGGTCGGCAAGGTCGCTCTGATGTTTTTACCCAACATCGAGGTGGTGACCCTGTTCCTCATCGTCTTTTCCGTCGCCTTCGGGCGGGAAACGTGGTTTGCGGTGGCGGGATTCGTGCTCATCGAGGGGATATTATTCGGGTTCGGCATCTGGTGGGTCATGTATATCTATATCTGGCCGTCATTGGTCGCCATCGCCAAGCTCTTCCGCAAAAAGGGGGGCCTGATGTTCTGGACGATCCTCGCCGCGGCCTACGGGCTCACCTTCGGCTTTTTCTGCTCGATCCCCTATCTCTTCATGGGTGGTCTGAAGACGGCGATCTCCTGGTGGATCGCGGGAATACCCTATGATCTGATCCACGGCGTGAGCAATTTCGCCATGACGCTGGTGCTTTTCAAGCCACTCTACCGGGTGACGGAAAAGCTTTCCTCGCGCCTTTACGGCCAAAAACCGGATACCCCGGCGGAGCTCTGAGAGCTCCGCTTTTTGTTATGCCTTTGCTCAGGATGACGCGGAATGGCACAATGCGCCTGCGGTGTCATTGCGAGGGAGCGCAGCGACCGTGGCAATCCGTTCCCCGGGTTTGTTTTTCCACGGTTGACAAGACCGAAATTTGGGAATATACTAAGGAAAACCCATGAAATAAGTGAGGAAATCAAATGAAATGTGAGCATTGCGGCGCGCTGCTTCCCGAAGAGGCCAATTTCTGCCCCGTCTGCGGCACCAAAACGGCGCTCGGCGTGAAGGCGGAAGAAGCGGCAAAGTCGGAGCCGCTCGAACCGGCGGTCATCGCGGCGAACATCGCCTCGGCTGTGAATATTCAGAATGAGGAAAAGGAACCCGAAAAGGAATCCATCCCCGAAGTCACGGAGGAGCCAGCGGTGGAAGAAAAAGAAGAAAAACCGACGGAGCCGGTCTCCGTCCTGCCGCCCGTCCCCGAAAAGGAAGAAAAACCGCTTGCGGAGCCGGCTTTCATCCGTGAGGCCTTCACTTCCCTCCGGGAGGAGCTTATGAATATTGCCGGGAGCGGAGCGGTCTTTATGACGGCGCTTCTCTCGCTCCTTTTCATCGCGGTGCATCTCGTGCGCGACGTCTACCCGGTCCTGATCGGCACCGCCGAGCTCGATTTCGGTGCGGTCATCGGCAAGACAGCCGGAACGCTTGTTGCCCTGATCCTCGCCGTTGCGCTCTTTGCGCTTTACAACCGCGCGCATAAAAAAGAGCCCGCCGTCAGCACCGAAGCGCTCGGCACGGTGAAGGTCATCGCCATTCTCATGGCAGTCGTGGTTGGATTCGCACTCGTCGGAATGGTCATCATTGAGACCTTCTTCCTGGTCATGCGCTTCAGCGGCGTGTCGCTCCTTAGCCAGATGCCCGCTCTGCCGTTCCCGGAAGCAGCCGAAACCGTCGTCGTCATCCTCTTCCCGGCGATCATCCTCTGCCTGCTTTTCGCCTTCATTTATGAGATCAAGCTTGCCATCCTCTGTAAAAATGCCTCCGCCATCGCGAAAGGCCGTCTTGCGCGCCTCAAAACGGGGTATCTGCGCTTTGTAAACGGAGTCGAGGCTGTGGCTATGTTCCTTACGGCGCTGGTCTTTGCGGCGATGATCACCTCCGGCGATTTCATCGTATCGCTTGTAAGAGATCTCGGCTATTCGGTGGCGGAGGAGGTCGAAGCCATGACGGTGCGCGAGACGCCCATCCTCTTCGGCATTGCGGCGGGTGCGAGCTTCCTCAGTGCGGCAAGGCGCTATTTCACCGGGCGCATCTACCGCCGTGCGGCGCGCGCCATGAGAGCCTTTGATGCGGCGTGCGGGAAGGGAAGGAAATGATGCGGTATTGCGGAAACTGCGGCGCGGTGCTGCGCGAAGAGAGCCTTTACTGCCCGGAATGCGGCGTCAAGCTCTATAACAGAAGCCGCTGGGAACGGATAAAACGCATGCAGACCCGCCTTCTGCGCTCCATGGACGAGACGTGGCGCTTTGAAGAGGAAGATATTGGGGAAAACAGGCTTGCATCCTTCTTTGCCTATCTGCCCCTCGGCGGGATCGTCTCCCGGTTACTTTCGAAGAGTTCACCCTTTGCGCGTTTCCACCGGGCGCAGGGCTGGCGGCTCTTACTCCCCGAGGCGATCTTACTCGCGCTCGGCCTGCTCCTCGGGGCCCTTTCTGATCTCCTCTTTCCGTCGCTCACCCGGCCCATCCGGGTGATCCTGATGATTCCCGGCGCGGTCCTTCTCGCGCTCCTCATCGCCGGGTGCGTCATATCCTTCAAAGGAAAAGCCGTCAGGCTCCCCTTCATCGGCAAAAAAGAAAAGTAAAAAATCACCGGAGCTGTCGCAAAATGCACACTATCCTGTCATTCCGAGCCAGCGCCGCAGCGTTGGTTGTGGGTACAAACCAGTTTGCG
>JAKSPX010000056.1 GCA_024404415.1 Clostridia bacterium
GCGGCGGCTGTGACGTCCGTGAGCGGTCTCAATGCGCAGGTCGCCAAGGGCTACCGCCTCCACACCATGTCCACCTCAAACGGCGGCAGCAAGGGCTTTGGCGGCGGCGACCGGATCCAGGCAACACTCGTCTTTGAACGTCTGGACATGCGCGGATGATCCCGGCCCGCGCGCAAGCCACGTCACCCCGGTGATCGACATCAACGGCGACGGCGTCGACGAGCTTTTATGGGGTGAGCGCGTCATTTCGCTGGATGACGGGCGCGAGCTTTTTGACTACGCGCCGGATTACACGGGACACAGTGACGTGATCATCCCCTTCCTCGACTACAAGAAAAACGAATGGTATCTCTTCACCTGCCGCGAGGGCGACGACGAGCGCCCGGAGGGCAACGACCGCGTGGTCACCTTCAAGGCAGGCGGCGAAAAGGCGTGGGCCGACCTCAAAAAGGGACACATGCACACGGCGTGGGTCGCCAACGTGCTTCCCGGCTACGGCAAGATCGTCATGGCCATGCGCGAGCACTTCGTGCCGGATGACGTGGGCTTCAACCACGAGATCGACGGCTGCTTCTATTACGACGCCTATACCGGTGAAAAAGTGGATTTTTCCCTTCCCTGCAAGGGGTACGAGTGTGTGCCGGTCGACCTCGACGGCGACGGCTACCACGAATTCTACGTGCACCGCGGCGAACTGGCCGGGACGGTGCTCGACCGCTTCGGGAACGTGATCGGTAAGCTCTCCGGTTGGCCCGTCCGCATCGGGAAGATCGCATCAGCCCCCGGCGAGCAGATCATGCTCACCGACGGTGACGAGGTCATGCTCTGGGGCGATAAGGACGCGGTGGAATCTCCCCTCTTTAAGCGCCGCTACGAAACGCCCTACCTCACCTTCATGCAGAAGCTCATGGCCACCGGCTACAACGCCGAAGGCAGCCAGGTCGCCTGCGGCGTGTAAAAAGTGAGGAGTTAGGAGTGAGGAGTGAGGAGTTTTCGCTTTTACACAGAAAGCGATTTAGCGATTCAGCACTATGTCGGAAGGCTCCCTCTCTGGGGGAGCTGGCAAAACCGAAGGTTTTGACTGAGAGGGCGGAAATGCAGATGACTGGCGCTTGATGCCTCAGACAAAGCCGGTGCGCCGCCCTCTCCGTCTTGCTTCGCAAGCTACCTCATCCCGGAGGGAGAGGCTTTTAGGGATGGTGCGTTCTCCTGAAAACTGAATACTGAAAACTGAAAACTCGTGCTTTCCCGCACCTCATTGACTTTACAGGATAACCATGCTACAATAAATCATCATAAAAAACGGAGGAATCAACCATGTATCCTTTCAAAATCGGCGTTATTCCCGAAAGCTTCCGCGTGGAGCGTTTCGCTTCGCTTGAAAAGGCCGCTTCCATCGGCGCGCAGGGCGTGCAGGTCTACGCGACCCACGACGATTTCTGCGCAGAAAATCTGACCAAAGAGCAGAAGGCCGCCTTCCTCTCCAAGCTCGATTCGCTCGGCATCGTCGTTTCCGCCCTCTGCGGCGACTTCGGCAAGGGCTTCATGAACCCGGAATCCAACAAGATCTACGTCGAGCGCTCCAAGCGCGTCCTTGACCTTGCGCTGGAATTCGGCACCGACATCGTCACCACCCACATCGGCACCGTCCCCTCCGACCCGACCTCTGACACCTACAAGATCATGCAGGAGGCCTGCGGCGAGCTCGCGGCCTACGCCGATTCCCTCAACGCCCACTTCGCCGTTGAGACCGGCCCGGAAAAAGCCGTAGTCCTCAAAGGCTTCCTCGATTCCCTCGGCTCCACCGGCGTCGCGGTCAACCTCGACCCGGCCAACCTCACCATGTGTGTCGGCGACGACGCGGTGCAGGCGGTCTACACCCTCAAGGACTACATCGTCCACACCCACGCCAAGGACGGCGTGATGGTCACCGACGGCTCGGCTCCGTGGCTTGAGCTCCCGCTCGGCAAGGGCGGCGTTGACTGGCCGAATTACCTCAAGGCACTTAACGACATCGGCTACAAGGGCTTCCTCACCATCGAGCGCGAATGCGGCGACGATCCCGAAGCCGACATCCGCATGGCCGCCGATTTCCTGCGCGGACTGATCAAATAAGATCATGAGACTTTACGCCAACTTACATTCTCATTCCACCCACTCGGACGGCGTTTTTTCGCCTTCCGAGCTGGTGAAGACCGCCTTTGACGAAGGCTACAAGGCTCTCGCCCTTTCGGATCACGACACCGTGACGGGAAATGCCGAGATCAAAGCCGAATGTGCGAAATACGGCATGGAGACCATCTTTGCCGCCGAGTTCACCGTGAACGAGGGCTACCACATCGTGGCGATGGATTTCGACCCCGACTACCCGAAAATGAAGGCCTACCTCGAAGGGATGAGCCTCAGAGAGACCGACCAGACCCGCATCCTTTTCGAGCGCGGCCTGAAAGAAGGCTTCCTCCACGACATCACCTGGCAGAACGTCTTGGACGACAACGCAGGCATCACCTGGATCTGCAACGAGCAGGTCTTCCGCTCCATGAAAAAGCGCGGCCTTGCCGTCGACCGGGATTACCCTGCTTTCTTTGATAACGTCTTCGGCGTGCACCGCGGCGAGGTGCCCCCCTGCTTCCCGTTTTTGGACGCCGTGCCGATGATCCGCCTCATCCGTGAAGCCGGCGGCATCGCCATCCACGCCCACCCGCAGGATCAGTTGAAGGACGCGGAAAAGCTGGTCTCCGAAGGTCTTGCCGGCATCGAAGTCTGGCATTCCATGCTCTCCCCGGCCGAGAGAAACGATGCTTTGGCGCTTGCCGAGACCTATAACCTCTTCGTCTCCGGCGGCAGCGACCACGAAGGCATCTGCGGCGGTCAGGCGACCCGCCTCGCGGACTACGAATCCTCGCCCTGGTACGCGCCTCCCTGCACCCTCGGCACCACGGAATATTTCTTCCGCGAACTCAAGGAGCGCCGCCTCTTCCCCGACCGCAGGACCGCCATCCATACCGCGATGGAGTTTTCGAGGTAAGAGCGATTACGCGATTGCGCGATTGCGCACCGTCCCTGTCATTCTGAACGTAGTGAAGAATCCTTTATGCAAGCCCGGAGGAAAGATCCTTCGCACTGTGTGCTCAGGATGACAGGAAGGAAACGGTTCAGCAATTCCGCATAAGAATTTATACAACAAAAAAGCGTCCCTAAACGCACATAAATGCGTTCGGGGACGTTTTTATCATCACTATGTTCGTACTTATGAGAGCTAAATCGCTAAACAGCTGAATCGCTGAATCGCTCTTCAGATCCTCGTCACGCGCGATTCGTCGTAATACCCTCGGGCCTCGGGGGATTCCTTCGGGACGCCGACGACCACGATGGCGACGGGGGTGGCGGTGGTGCCGATGATGTCGGCAATGACCTTACACCGGCTCATGTGCGGGTACACGCCGCACCAGCAGGAGCCGTAACCGAGTCCCGCGGCTTCGAGGAGGATATTTTCAATGGCCGCGCCGCAGTCCTGCGGGAAAAAGCCCTCGGCGATGCCCTTCTGCGCTTCGGGACGCGCCGAAACGACGATGGCGAGGCTGGCTTCACTCAGGTGGCGGCAGAAGGGATGGGCCTTGACGATCTCCGCTTTCTTTTCCTCGCTTTCCACCACCGTGAATTCCCACGGGCGGGTGTTGCAGGCGCTCGGGGCCATCATGGCGGCCTCTAAAAGGGCGTGGATATGTTCTTCGGGGAGCTTGACCCCTTTTTCGTACTTGCGGATGCTTCTTCTTTTGCGGATGGCTTCATGAATGGTCATGGTGAACCTCACTTTCACTCCCGAAAAACAAAGTTTTTCAATTGAGCTATTTATTCGGGTAATACGGTGGACGAAAGCTTATACATACTGCTGAAGCGTTCGTAGGCGGCGAGATATTCGGCGCTGCCTTCGTTCTTGATGATATTCAGGGAGCCGTGCGCCTCGAAGGAGGCGTCGTTGATCTGGATGAGGGCGACGGCGATGTTGGAGCAGTGGTCGGAGATACGCTCGATGTTGGTCAGAAGGTCGGAGAAGACGAAGCCCATCTCGATGGTGCACTTGCCGGCGGCGAGGCGTTCGACGTGGCGGAGCTTCAAGGCGTCGCGCAGGTCGTCGATGACCTGTTCCAGCGGCTCGACCTGTCTTGCGGCGGCCACGTCGTCTCCCGCGAAGGCGGCGATGGTCATATCGACGATGTTGGAAAGAGCATCGGTGATGACCTTGAGGTCGGCCATGGCCGGGGTGGAGAAGGTGATCTCTTTTTCATAGATCTCACGCGCCGAGTCCAGAAGGTTGACGGCGTGGTCGGAAATGCGTTCGAAGTCGCCGATGCAGTGCAAAAGCTTGATGACCTCGTTGGCGGATTCCAGCGGCAGGTCGGTTCCGGAAAGCTTGACCAGATAGGTGCCGAGCTTGTCCTCGTACATATCGCAGTCGTCTTCGAGGGCGTTGATCTCGTCCGCGGTCTTTTCATCGAAGTGAGCGATCGCCTGGAGCGCTTTGAAGAGGCCTTCACGCGATTTTCTCGCCATATCTACGGCGGCGCGGCGGCTCTGCTCGATGGCGATACCGGGGGATTTGAGGAAGCGTTCCTCGAGGATGATCTTGTCGTCGGTCTTGCCTTTTTCCACAATGGTCTTTTCGCAGAGCTTGCAGAGGAGCTTGGAGAAGGGCAGGAGGATGAGGGTCGAGATCACCTTGATGATGGTGTTGACAAACGCGATGCCGACCGAGGAGGCCGCGAGCGGGCTGATGGCATTTTCAAGCAGCGCGTTGACCAAATAATATAAGGTCAGGCAGATGATCGTGCCGATGACGTTGAAGTAGAGATAGAGGAAGGCGGTGCGGCGGGCGTCGACCTTGGCGCCGATGGCCGAGAGGAGCGGCGGCACCGAGGCGCCGATGTTCATACCCATGATGACCGGGAAGACGGTGCCGTAGGTGATGCTGCCGGTGACCGAGAGCGCCTGCAGGATACCGACCGAGGCCGAGGAGGACTGGAGGATGGAGGTGATGACGATACCGACCAGCACGCCGAGGATCGGGTTTTCAAAGAAGCCGATCGCCTTGATGAAAAGCGGCTCGTCACGGAGAGGTGCGACCGCGCCGGAGATGATGATCATGGCGTACATCAGAATGGCAAAGCCCAGCATGACCGAGCCGACGTCGCGCCTTTTTTCCTTTTTGCCGAACATCAGAAGCAGGATGCCCGCCACCGCCACGATGGGCGTGAAGGTGGAGGAGGCAAAGAGCTTGGCGACGATGCTCTCGCCCGAGATGCCCGAGAGCGTCAGGATCCAGCCGGTGACGGTGGTACCGACGTTGGCGCCCAAGATGATGCCGACCGTCTGCTCAAGCTTCATGATGCCCGAGTTGACGAAGCCGACGACCGTGACGGTGGTGGCCGATGACGACTGGATGACCGCCGTCACCGCCGCGCCGAGCAATACCGAGAGCACAGGCGAGCTGGTCAGGCGCTCAAGGATCTTTTCAAGACGGCCGCCGGAGAGCTTTTCCAGGCCGTTGCCCATGATGCGCATGCCGTAAAGGAAGAAGGCAATGCCTCCCAGTACGGTAAGAAGCGAGAAAATGTCCATAGTTTACCTCTTTCATTCGTTCCGGCCGCCGGTCAGGGCGGCTTCATGGATGTGCGGACCTCGATCCGCGGCAGAGGGATTCTTCTTCCCGGCGACGTCTCTTTTGCCGGGGTACGGTTTACAATTCCGTTTTTCCTCTATTATCATTCTACCACAGATTCCGCAAATTGCAATCTATTTTTCGCTAAGAATTTTAAATTAGTGAGGAGTGAGGAATGAGGAGTTTTCAGTTTTCAGTTTTCAGAAGACGCACAATGTGCCTCATGTGTCATTGCGAGGGAGCGAAGCGACCGCGGCAATCCGTCTCTCTCTGGACTTTCCGGCACCATCTCTGTCATCCTGAACGTAGTGAAGGATCCTTAATCCGATCCCCGGGGAAAGATCCTTCGCTTGCGCTCAGCAAACATGATACTGTATACTCGTAGGGCGCGATGCCCACATCGCGCCGCGGGACTGAATGAAATCCCCTGCGGGGATGAAATCATTGCATGATGAAATCCACCTGCGGTGGATGAAATCCGTCTTCGACGGATAAATGGGGACGGCGTTCCCTACGATCGAAGGCGCACAAAAACCCCCGCGCCGAAGCGCGGGGGCAATGCGCATGGATTATAATCCGTATCTTTCCTTCATCGCGGCGATGAGGTTATTGGCGATGATCTGATGACCGTCGCGGAGGGGATGCAGGGGTTCGAGCGGCACCCAGCCCTTGGAGGAAATGAAGAAGACGTCCTTCCCATTTTCCTGATTATACCGCGGGATGAAGTCGCGGAGCGCGTCGTGGTGGTTGCCGCAGAAGGCGGAGAGGGCGATGACCTTCGCCGCCGGGTGCATCTCATAGATCATGTCGAGTAATTCGCCGTACCACGCGAGATAATCCTCGGTTTTGGCGTTCCAGTCGTTGGCGCCGTGGTTGATGAGGATATATTCCGGCTCCTTGTCGTAGGTCATCTTCATGCCGTCGTAGCAGTAGGGGTAGGAGATGCCGACGCGCGGGACGCTGCCGCTCCCGGCGTGGCTCATGCCGACCGCGCCGTAGCCCATCACCAGCGGCTCGAGGCCGAGGGCATCGGCGGTGAGATAATGGTAGGTGGCGGTCACGTCGTCCTGATAGGGACGGTTGAAGGTGTCCCACTTTTCGTTCGGGCGGTAGAAGGGGTCGATCAGCACGCCTTCGCTGATGGAGTCACCGATGATCTCGAAATAGGGCTTCTCTTCATAGGAAAGCACACCGGCCTCGTCGGCGTCGTAGCCCCGGAAGGCGATCTTGCCCTCAAGCGGGCGGTACCAGCGGTGTTGATTTTCGTTGGCGCCCTTGTAGATGACGGTCACGGTGTGGTCGCCCTCTTTTTTAGCTTCCACGCGGAGATACATCGAAACGGCGGTCTCGATCTTATTGCCGTCATCCAGCATCACCCAGAGGTGCGGGTATTCCGGCGCGTTCCAGAGCATATCAAAGTGCAATACCGCCGCCTTGCCGCGGAAGGCGATGACGATCTTGCCGCCGGTGGCGGTGGTGACGGCGCTTTCGGGTTCTCTGCCCCAGCGCCCGATGAGCTTGACGCTTTCGTGGTCGTACTTATAAAACATGATTATCCTTCTTTCGCTTTTTCGATGGCATCGAGGCAGGCTTCAAAGAGCACGCCGATGCGTTCTTTCTGTTCCGCCAGCTCCAGATAGCCGAAAACGGCTTCCAACGCGGTGGCAAGGGAATACTCGCCGGGGTCGTTGTGCTTGGCGACGGTCTTCGGATGGGCGTTGCGCCCGCGGCGGAAGACGGCCGCTTCTTCCTCGGTGAAAAGGGATGAGACAACCTTCGCCGCTGTCGCCTGAGCATGCGCCGTGACGTAGGACAATGCCTCGCGGTTTAATTGCCCCGCGCCGATGGAGTGTCTGGAAAGCAGCATTCTTCTGACGCAGAGCTCATACACCGCGTCCCCGAGGTAGGCAAGCTCTAGGCTTCCCCTCTCGCGCAGATCGTCCATGTCCTCTCCCCTTTCCTTTGATTTCATTTATATTAGCATAAAACGACCGAGAAAGCAAGGTGCAGACATCATACATCCTCCGAAGGAGGATATCATCCGCGAAGCGGATATCATCGCGCAGCGGATATCATCAACCGAAGGTTGATATCATTCTTTCTTTCCATTAGTTGAAATGTACGATAAGCAGCACGGCGTGCCGGGGACGGCACGCCCTACGAATTTTCCGTCATCCTGAACGAAGTGAAGGATCCTTTGTATAATCCCGGAGGAAAGACCCTTCGTTTCACTCAGGACGACATTTAGAAGCACCATCTCGAAAGGCTCCCTCACTGAGGGATGCCGCCGCTTGCGGCGGAAGGCTGTAAGCTGGCAA
>JAKSPX010000057.1 GCA_024404415.1 Clostridia bacterium
CCTTCGCGGGTGTAGGAAAGCACGCCCGCTTCCGCCGGATAGGCCTTTTCGAGGCGGATCTTCATGCCCTTGCCCTCGGGAGCGTAGACGGTGTTTTCGCTCTTATAGGTGATGCCCGCGGGCTGGGCGAAGCCGCCGATCTCAAGGGTATTGTGGTAAGGCGAGGTCATGGGCTTGATGGTGTAGCGTTCTTCGGAGAAGGTCTTGCGGGAATAGGTGCCGACGCCGATGTCCACGATGACCGGCTTGCCGTCCTTATAAACGACGAGGTTGCCGATGTCGTTGTGGTTGTGGCTCTCACCGTTGGTACCGCCCTTCATTGCGAAATAAAGGCCCTCGTCAAAATCCGCCTTTTCGCGCGCGACCAGCACCGAAATGCCGGGGAAAGCCGCCGTTTCGGCGCATCCGCCGCCGGTATACGGCGGAATGGTTTCATATATATTGCGGATATTGCGGTAGGATTCAGAGGTGGATAAGCTCCACTCCGCCTGTTTTTCTCCCTTTCGGTAGGCGGCATAGGAGGCAAAGGTCTCCAGTTCGGGGATCCCCGCCCGGCGGCCCATGCGTTTGATGGTCCGCGCCACGCCGCTGATCTCCATCGTAGCGGGAGCATCGGCAAAATTCATCACGTAGGGGCCGGAAATATACGCCTTGCGGAAATAGTCGCACATGTTGCGAACCAGTTCGTTTTCCATGCAGTTGACCTTTCCGCCGGTCATGTCGTAGAGGATCTCGAGGCAGTCATAAAGAGAAGCCGCCGCCGCAGTCCAGTAGCTGGGTCCTTCATCGCAGCCGCCGTCGGGGCTGTAACTGGCTGTAAAGCGATCCAGCGTCGCGGCAGCCTTTTCCGTCAGATTCTCCCTGCGGACGGGATTTCTGACCTCTACCGCGATCGTGATCAGAATATTGGAAATGATCCACGGATTCCAGTTGTTCAATATGCCGCCGTGATAGCCGCCCCACCAGAAATAGTATTTTTCAAAGGGCGTCAGAATGTGCTTTTCAATGCAATAATCCATCCGGCGGGTAATGCTGGGGGTGACGGCTTCCAGTTCGTCCCGCAGATAATAAAGCGTATTGGAAAGCTCAGCGCCGGTCTCCGCCGCGAAGAGGTCGATGATCCTGACTTCATCCTCTACCTCGCAGGTCAGGAGCGTGTTGGTGCCGTCCTGCGTATCGTCCCCGTGGTTGTGCGCCGGAATGACCCATGTTGTCTCTTCGCAGATCAGCCAGACGATGTTGATGATCTTGTCGATAAAACGGCCTTTTTTCTCCAGGACCTCTCCCATGGTCAATGCGCGAAGCATGGCGCGGCGCTTAAAGTAGGAGGCCTCATATTCTCCTCGGTTGCCGTCACGGACAAAGCGCATATATACCGTGGCATAAAGCTGGGGGATCTCCTCCTCCAAAGCCTTTTCCGCGCTTTCCATGATGATTTTCTTTTCATACTCGCCTATCTCCGCGTTTTCAGGAAGGTCGGCGTAAAAGCGGAATTGTTCATAGGGAAGCAGGTTTTGATAGAAGGTTGTATTTTCGAATAATTTCATCTCGTCACCTTACCTTACAGCAAGCGTTATAAAGATACTCTATGCAAGCTATTTACTCTCAGAAGTCGAAATACTTGTCGGCGTTTTCAAAGCTGATGCCGCGGACGATCTTTTCAAGCATTTCCTCATCCTCCGGGTACTCCCCTTCCTCAACCCAGGTACCGAGGACGTTACAGAGGATGCGGCGGAAATACTCATGGCGCGGGTAGGAGACGAAGGAGCGGGAATCGGTGAGCATGCCGACAAAGCTCCCGAGGCAGCCGAGGTTGCCGAGCGCCTTGAGCTGGGCTTCCATGCCGTCTCTCTGGTCGCAGAACCACCAGCCGGAGCCGAGCTGCATCTTGCCGAAGGCCGGGCCTTCCTGGAAGTTGCCGAGCATCGCGCCGAGCATGTAGTTATCCTTGGGGTTGAGGGTGTAGAGAATGGTCTTGGGAAGCTCGCCCGATTCATCCAGCGCGTCGAGCAGTCTTGAGAGCGGATAGGCGGCGTTCATATCGCCCACACCGTCAAAGCCCGCGTCGGGGCCGAGTTTTCTGAACATGCGGGTATTGTTGTTGCGGGTCGCGCCGATATGGAGCTGCATGACCCAGCCGTACTTTGCGTAGAGTCTTCCGAGCACGATGAGGAGCTCGGTGCGGTAAATGGCTTCTTCCTCGTCGGTCAGCTTGCCGCCGGCCATGCGCTTATCAAAGACCTTGGAAGCGTCGCCGCGGGCGAAGGTGACGATGGAGAGAGAATGGTCGGAAAGGCGGGAGCCTTTTTCGTGGAAGAAGGCCACGCGCTCGGCTATGATATTGCAGAGGTCGTTATAGCTCTTTGCGCCGGTCTTTTCTATGTAGCTTTCAAAATCCGGGGCGGTGATATTGAGCGCCTTATCCGGGCGGAAGGCAGGAAGGACCTTGGTTCCAAAGCCGGAGGAGGCGATCTCCGCATGATAATGAAGATCGTCCATCGGGTCGTCGGTGGTGCAGATGACCTTGACGTTGGAGCGGGTGACAAGTGACTTCGCGGTGAAGTCGGGAGAGGCGAGTTTTTCGTTGCAGAGGTCGTAAATGCGGTCGGCAGAGGCCGCATTCAGCGGCTCATCGACGTCAAAATAGCGTTTGAGCTCCAGATGCGTCCAATGATAAAGCGGATTGCCGATGCCATAGGGCAGGACTTTCGCCCACGCGCGGAACTTCTCGCGTTCCGGCTGAGACCCGGTGATATAGTCCTCGGTGACGCCGGCAGAACGCATGAAGCGCCATTTATAATGGTCGCCGCCCAGCATCAGCTCGGTGATGCTCTTGAAAGCGTGGTCATTTGCGATCTCGGCCGGGCTCAGATGGCAATGGTAGTCGATGATCGGAAGCCCCTCGGCATAGTCGTGGTAAAGGTGCTTGGCGGTCTCGTTTTTCAGCATGAATTGGTCGTTGATGATGCCCATCAGACTTGCCTCCTTGAAAGGTCGGTTGGTGTGTCGTCCGACCTCTGTTTGGTGATATTTTACCACAAACCCGCACAAACTGCAAGGCGATATGATGACTTTTCCCGTTGACATTTGTCTTTTATGATGGTATCATCCACTTAAAGAAACGCGAAAGCGAGGATAATTACTATGGTTTACCGCGATCTGGGCAAGACCGGCATGAAGGTCCCCCGCGTCGGCCTCGGCGGCGAAAACGTCACCAAGTCGTCTTATGAGATCACCAAGGGCATCGTCGACGTAATGGATGAGAACGGCGCCAACGCCATCGACGCCTTTATGCCCCAGCCGGAGGTCAGAAGCCGCTTCGGTCAGGCGCTGGAAGGCCGCCGCGACCGCTTTGTCATTCAGGGACACATCGGTTCCATCCTGAAAAACGGGCAGTATTTCCGCACCCGCGTCGTGCGCGACAGTGAGGAATACATCGCCGACTTCTTGAAGCGTTTCCGCACCGACTACATCGACGTCGGCGTGATGCACTACATCGACCTGCAGGAGGACTTTGACCTCGTTTTCAATTCCGATTTCATCACCTACGTCATGCGCCTGAAGCAGGAGGGCGTCATCCGTGCCATCGGCGCCTCTTCCCACAACCCCATCACGGCCAAGAAGCTTGCCGAGACCGGCGTCATCGACGTCATCCTCTTCTCCATCAACCCGGCCTTCGACATGATGCCGGTGGACACCACCGTCGGCGATTACAACGGCTCCTTCAAGGGTCTTTCCTATGAGGTCGACCCGCGCCGCAACGAGTTCTACGAGACCTGCGAAAAATTAGGCGTCGGCATCACCGTTATGAAGACCTTCGCTGCAGGCCGCCTCCTCAAGCCCGAGACCTCCCCCTTCGGCTTCGCCCTCACCCCGTGGCAGTGCATGAATTACGCCCTCGACCGCCCCGGCGTCGCCTCGGTCATGGTCGGCTCCCGCACGCCCGAGGAAATGGCCTACTCCTGCGCCTTCGAAAACGCCTCTGACGCGGAAAAGGATTATTCCGCCATCTTCAAGGGTGCGAGCGAAAACCTCGCCAACAAGTGCATGTACTGCAACCACTGCCTCCCCTGCCCCAAGAACATTGACGTGGCCGCCGTTTCGCAGTTTGCCGATATGTTCGAGTACAACGGCGACAGCGAGACCCTCCGTGCGCACTACGCCGCCCTCACTGCCCACGGCAGCGACTGCATCGGCTGCGGCGCCTGCGAAAAGCGCTGTCCCTTCAGCGTTCCGGTGCGCAAGAACATGGCCAGAGCCAAATCGCTCTTCGGCTTCTGAGCATACAAAAACAATACGTCCTCCTGCCTTAAGGCGGGAGGACGCTTTTTTTGGTTTATTTACGCCTTCTTGACGTAGTCCATGGATACCCAGCCGGTCTTGCCTGAGTAAGTGGTCTTGCCCCAGCCGTTCTTGGTCTCGGTGATGGTGATCTTGGTGCCCTGCGGGATAGTGGTGAGCTTGGCGCCGCTGGTCGAAGCACTGTCACGGAGATTCAGATTTGCGGTGGTGATATACACCGTGCCGGTGGGAGCCGGAGGAGCGGGCGGATCGGGTTCATCCGGTTCGGTCGGATCATCGACCTTCTTGACGTAATCCATGGAGACCCAGCCGGTCTTGCCGGAGTAGGTGGTCTTGCCCCAACCGTCCTTGATCTCGGTGATGGTGATCCTGGTCCCCTCGGGGATGGTGGCGAGCTTGGTGCCGCTCGTAGACGGCGTCTCGCGCAGTCTCAGCGCCGATGTGGTCTTGTAGGTGCCGCTGGACGGATTAGGAGGCGTCGGAGGAGTGGGCGGGTCGGGTTCATCCGGTTCGGTCGGATCATCGACCTTCTTGACGTAATCCATGGAGACCCAGCCGGTCTTGCCGGAGTAGGTGGTCTTGCCCCAACCGTCCTTGATCTCGGTGATGGTGATCCTGGTCCCCTCGGGGATGGTGGCGAGCTTGGTGCCGCTCGTAGACGGCGTCTCGCGCAGTCTCAGCGCCGATGTGGTCTTGTAGGTGCCGCTGGACGGATTAGGAGGCGTCGGAGGAGTGGGCGGGTCGGGTTCATCCGGTTCGGTCGGATCATCGACCTTCTTGACGTAATCCATGGACACCCAGCCTGTCTTGCCGGAGTAGGTGGTCTTGCCCCAGCCGTCCTTGATCTCGGCGATGGTGATCCTGGTACCTTCCGGGATGGTGGCGAGCTTGGTGCCGCCCGTAGACGGCGTCTCGCGGAGTCTCAGCGCCGCCGTGGTCTTGTAGGCACCGCCGGAGGGAGTGGGAGGATCCGGCGTGACCGGGTCATCCGCTTTCTTGAGGTACTCCATGGAGACCCAGCCGGTGTAGCTCTTATAGGTGGTCTTGCCCCAGCCGTTATCGGTCTCGGTAACGGTGATCTTGGTTCCCTGCGGGATGGTGGTGAGCTTTTTGCCGCTTGTCGACGGCGCGTCGCGGAGATTCAGGCCCGCCGTGGTGATGTAATCGACTTTATCGACCACCGGCGTGACGATTTCTTCGGTGACGGTGATCTCGATGGTGGCCGAGACCTTGTCGTTATCCAGCGAGACGGCCTTGATGGTGGCCTTGCCCGCCGCAACGCCGGTCACGACGCCTTCGGCATCCACCTTGGCGATCTTGCTGTTCGACGAGCTCCATTCAAGGCGGCTGTCGGTGACGTCAGAGGGCTTAAAGGTCGCTTCCACCGTCACTTTTTCGTTGACGGCGATGCTGGTCTTTTTCGCCGAAAGAGTCAGGCCTTCGGCGTGGACAATGTTGACGTATTTTGCCTCCACCGTGGTGTCGTTCTTCGGCATGGTGAAGGTGGTTTCGGCTTCCTCGTCATCGGCGAAGCTGCCGCCGTCGGAGGATTCCCAGCCGATGAAGGCCTTGCCATCGGCAGGCTTGTCTGCCGTGATGGCGACCTTGGTGCCCGCCTTGTAGCTGCCGCTGCCGGTGCCGTTCACGACCGTGAGGACGTAGGAGGCCTCAGGCACGTCGACGGTGACCTTGACGATGTTGGAGGCGGCCTTCGAGGAGGCGTCGCCCGGACGGGCGTAAACAACGATCTCGTAATCGCCGGTCTTGGTCGGCTTGAGCGTCAGAGAAGTACCCGAGGTGCGGGTGTGGCTGACCTGCTGATCAAGGTCGAGGTCGCTATTTGCGGGAAGGAGATAAACGTCGTAATAGCTTGCGCCGGAGGTCGCGCTCCAGGTGACCTTGATCGTGCCTTCGTCGTTGTTGACCGTGGCCTTGGCGTCGGTCACAGGCTTGGCCGATTTGGTTTCGTAGAGCGGAACGCCGTAATAGCTGACGTTGGAGAGCTTGGTGTATGTACCGGAACCGCCCGTGGTGTAGCTGCGGCGGGCGACCGAGTTGGAGGTGTTGCCCTCGATGGTGTAAAGCGCCGTGACGGCGGTACCCGCGTCGTTAAGCGTGACCTTTTCAACGATGCCGGTGTGGTTCATGTCGCCGTCGTACTCGGGCCAGTCAAAGTAGACCAGATCGCCCGGCGAAGGCAGATAATTCTTGGCGTGGAAATAGGGAACGCCGTGGGAATAGGCTCTGGCGTACCCGGCCGTTTTGATGACCGAGGTGGGAATGCCGGCCTGACGTGCGCACCATGAAACGAAATAGGCGCACCACGCGACGTTGCCGCGGCCGAAGGTGTACTTGGTGCCGTCGGTCTTGCCGATCTCCTTTTCGGCGACGATGAGGATGTCCTTTCTCTGGTCGCCGGTGAGGTCGCCGGAATCGCTTCTGCAGCCTGCGTTCTGGAGGTTGAACCAGCCGGTGTAGCTCTTGTAGGTGGTCGTGCCCCAGTCGCCGCTGACGGCGGTCACTTCGACCGTGGTGTTCAGAGGAAGCGTGGTGAGGGTTGCAGAGGAAGCGTCCGGCTCTTTCTTTAAGTCGGTGGAGTAACCGATGGAATAGGTGCCGGTCTTATAATTGCCGCCCGTGTAGACCTTGGCGTAATCCAGGCTGAACCAGCCCGTGTAACCGCCGTAGGTGGTCTTGCCCCAGCCGTCTCGGGTCTCCGAAACGGTGACGATGGCGCCCTGCGGGATGACCGTCAGGCGTTCGGCACTGGAATTCGGATCCTTGCGGAGATTGACGCTCGATGTGGTCTTGTAGGAGACCTTGGTGTCGCCGGTACCGCCGCCGGAGGATCCGACATACACGGCGTTGTCGAGGAGGAACCATCCGTCGACGCCGCCGTCCTTGGTCCTGCCCCAGCTTCCCGAGATCTCAATGACGTCCACTACCTTATTATAGGAAATGGCGCCGACCTTGGCGTATTCCGTACCGGGGCCTTGCCGGACGTTGACGCCGTTGGAGGCAGTGATGCGGTACTTCCCCGTGCTGTAAGCGGCGAAAGCCCCCGGCGCGATCAGCGTCAAAAGGGTCAGAGCCGTCAGCAGTAACGCGAGCCACCTCGTTTTTCTGCTTGTTTTCATGATTCTTCCCTCCCGGAAATATCTTTTTGATCTCATTTTCCGCCTTTTTTCCTATCTATGGTGAAGGGCGGAAACGGTTACTCATCCAGTTTTCTAACTTTGCCCCAAGTATAGCACATTGTTACCGTTTTGTAAACCCTTTTCTTTTTTTCGTAAAAATTTTTTTCTCCTCTCGACAAGGGCGTGCGGATGTGATAGAATCACGGTAGAAATTCAGAAAGGAATGATTCATCATGATCTTTGACCGTTTCAGTGAACACGCCACCTACGAAGCCATGCATCCTCTTTTCAAGGAAGCCTTCGAGTTCTTAAAGACCGCCGACAAGCTTGAGCCGGGCCGTTACGAGCTCTCCGGCGGCATGTACGCCAAGGTCTCTGCCGAAGCCATGACCAAGCCCTTCGATCAGGTCGCTTTCGAAGCGCACAAGGACTTCATCGACCTCCAGTACATCGTCTCCGGTCTCTCCATCGTCACCTGGGCTCCGACCGACACCCTCACCCCCGTCACCGAATACAATCCCGAAA
>JAKSPX010000058.1 GCA_024404415.1 Clostridia bacterium
GCGATCGCGCAGCGGGCCTCCGCCTTGTCGATGCCGGAGGGGAGGAGCGACGCCGTGCGCGCCTTTTCGTCGACGACGTAATCGCCGTCGAGATCGTCCTGCAGTTCTTTTTCCTCGAGGTGGTTGACCTTGACCATGCGCAGGCTCTGCGCGAAGTGATCCGCCCGCTCGTACATATCGGTGGATTTGTCGCCGCGGCCGGAAATGATGAGCGGTGTGCGGGCTTCATCAATGAGGATGGAGTCGACCTCGTCCACAATGGCGAATTCATGGCCGCGCTGGACCATGTCGCGCTTATATAGCGCCATGTTGTCGCGCAGATAGTCGAAACCGAGTTCGTTGTTGGTGGCGTAGGTGATGTCGCAGGCGTAGGCTGCGCGGCGCTGGCTGTTGGAAAGGTCGTGCAGGATGATGCCGGTGGTCATGCCCAGCATGCGGAAGACCTTGCTCATCCATTCCCCCTGGAATTTGGCCAGATAGTCGTTGACGGTGACGATGTGTACCGGTTTGCCGGTCAGGGCGTTGAGGTAGGCGGGCATAACGGCGGTGATGGTTTTGCCTTCGCCGGTCTTCATTTCGGCGATGCGGCTCTGGTGCAGGATGATGCCGCCGATGATCTGCACGCGGAAGGGCTTCTTTTCCAGCGCCCTCCAACAGGCCTCGCGCGCGGCGGCGAACGCTTCGATGATGATGTCATCGTCATCGACGGTCGCGCCGTCCTGAAGGCGTTTTTTCAGTTCGTCGGTTTTTCCGAGCAGTTCTTCGTCGGTCAGCTTGCCATATTCTTCGTCCAGCGCCATAATGGCGTCGGTCAGACGGTCGTTTTTCTTGATCTCCCGTTCACTTCTTGTGCCGAAAAGCTTGGTGATGAGTCCCATGGTGATTCCTTTCTCCGTATCTTTCTATTCTATCGGAAAGCGCTGACGCGCTACTGGGCATATTCATGCAATATATATTATAGCATATCTTTCCGCATAAATAAAGGCGAAAATAGAGAAAATAAAGGCGATATGAAAATCAGAAAGGGACTTAACCATGGAAGACACCGCCCTTGCGCCCGCTTCTCCCGCCGAAAGCATCCACTGCCTCGTCATCGTCGGCCACATTGAGGGCCATTCCGAGCTCTCGCCCGGCGTAAAATCCACCAAATACGAGCACATTCTCCCCGTTCTCGCCTCCATTGAGCAGAGTCCGGACATTTCGGGTCTCCTCATCCTCATCAACACCGCCGGCGGCGACGTAGAAGCGGGGCTCGCCATCGCCGAGATCATCGCCGGAATGAAGACGCCCACCGCCTCCCTTGTCCTCGGCGGAGGCCATTCCATCGGCGTGCCCATTGCCGCGGCCGCCTCCCGTTCCTTTATCGCACCGTCCGCCGCCATGACCCTCCACCCCGTCCGTCTGACGGGCACCGTGATCGGTGCGCCGGAGACTTACCAGTACCTTTCCCAGATGCAGGAGCGCATCATTTCTTTCGTCACCGCTCACAGCCACATGACTTCCGAAAGCTACCGCCGCCTGATGAACGCCGGGGGCGGCAACGCAGGGGAGACCGGCAGCATCCTCTCCGCCTCCGACGCCGTCCGGGAGGGACTGATCGACCAGATCGGCGGTCTATCGGATGCGATGGCTTATCTTCACAAATAATCATCCCCCGGCATCAGCCGGGGGATCTCGATTTTTAATATGCGTTGGTCGGCATCATTTCCCAGGTGGAAACTTCTCCATAATCGGCGCCCGTACCAAGCGATTCGACGCCGAGCGATTTTTCGGGGGACGTGGGGTAGATTCTGCGCGCGATGCCCTGACGGTCGTCGGCATAGACCTCCACGACCGACTGATCCACGAAGATATCCAGCTTCACCTTTCCGCCGCGAATCTCGAATGGCGCCGCCTCGCGGATGTTCTTGCCACTGTGGGAAAGCTCCATGACGAGCTTTTTCTCCTCCGCATTCACCGAGATGCGGCAGAATTCCTTTCCGTCCTCGCTCTTTCTGACCACGAAACCCGCCTCTCTGGCGTCTTTCATGGCGATCTCGGCTTTCAGGCGGAAGGACGCAGGATTCCGAAGGACGATCTTCTGCGCTTCTTTTTGTTCGCCAATAAGGAAACGCTCTCCGTTGATCATCAGACGGTCAAGTTCTTCTGCCGGGGCCATGCGGAGCTCATCCCCCTCCAGCCACAGGACGCGCGGGAAGGTATAGACACCGCTCCAGCCGAATTTCCCGAAGTCGTCGGGGAGGTTATCCTGCAGCCAGCACCATGCGATGTGGCGATTTTCGCCGTCGATGAGGGCCTCCGGGGCAAAGAAGCTGTTGTCGACCCAGCTCATGCGCCCGTGCGATTCGGGAATAAACTTTTCGCCCTCCTGATGGCCGACGTAATACTGTGTGCCCTTGTTGTGGGCGATGAAGAGCTGGAGCATCTTCCCGGTCGGGGCCCCATTTTTCGGCTTATCGAATAACGGGAGGTAGCTCGGGCACATATCGTCCTCAGTCGCATCCGGCCAATCCTCGCCGGAATGCGGATTCTGATAAAACCGGTCGACATATTCCCAGTTTTTCAGGTCTTTCGAGCGGAAAAGATCGACCCAATCACCCTGATAGAAGGGATCGGACCCGGCCTCCCGCCCGTAGGCATTCAGGACGCAGAGGTTACCGGTCTGCATATAGTAAACGCCGTTTGCTTTCCATATATTGCTCGGGTCGGCGCAGCCGACGTGACGGAGCTTGCCGCCGACCTCGATATCCTTGGTTCCCCAGATCTCCCTGCTTCCCGGGATGGCCAGCGGGCGGAGCCTTTTCCACTCGTCATACGGCGGACGGGAATAGGCGATGTCGATGCCGCCGGGGTCTTTTCCGTCCTTCGAGGCAAATTTCCAGAAGGTGAGGTAGGCCGTCTGATCGTCATCCACAAACGCGCCGCCGGAGAAGCACCCGCGGTCGCCCTCGTCGCTTCCGAGCGCATCCGGGTGGTTCCGCCAGTGGAGAAGATCGGTTGAGGAAATGTGGCCCCAATGGAAGGCGTCCTCCGCCTCCTCTCTGTAAAGATACATCAGGTGATAGCGCCCGTCGGCGTAAAAAGCACCGTTCGGATCACCGGGACGACCGTCCGCGGCAAAAGCGGCGAAGTGATAACCGGGCCGATAGGGATCCTTGAGCAGATTATCCGCTGTTTTGCGGGTCATGATGCGTTCTTCCATAAACTTCCCTTTCTGATGATTCATCCCCGCGCTGTCAACCGCGTGGGGATAAAATAGGTAGTGAAATCAGGTCTTCATACCGGCGAACTGGGTCTGATAGAGCTCGTAATACTTGCCCTTGGCGGCGAGCAGCTCTTCGTGGTTGCCGGATTCGACGATGTGGCCGCCGTCCAGCACGATGATCATATCGGCATCGCGGATGGTGGAGAGGCGGTGCGCGATGATGAGCGAGGTGCGGTTTTCCATCAGCTTGAGCATGGCTTCCTGAATGTGAAGCTCGGTGCGCGTGTCGATGGAGGAGGTCGCTTCGTCCAGAATGAGGATCTTCGGGTCGGCCAGAACGGCGCGGGCGATAGAGAGAAGCTGTCTCTGGCCCTGCGAGAGGTTGGAGCCCGATTCAGCCAGCATGGTGTCATACCCTTCCGGCAGACGCTCGATGAACTTATCGGCGTTGGCAATGCGCGCCGCTTCATAGATCGCGTCATCTGTCGCCTCGAGGTTGCCGTAGCGGATGTTGTTGCGGATGCTGTCGAGGAAGAGGACAGTATCCTGAAGCACGATGGCAATGGTGCTTCTGAGGGTGTCCTTCTTGATGTCGCGGATATCCACGCCGTCCACTTTGATGGTGCCGCCGTCGATCTCGTAGAAGCGGGTGAGGAGGTTGACGATGGTGGTCTTGCCGGAGCCGGTCGCGCCGACGATGGCGATACGCTGGCCCTGCTTGACATGGAGCGTGAAGTCCTTGAGCACCTGCTCGCCTTCGACATAGGAGAAATCAAGGTGATCGAAATCGATGTTGCCGAGGATCTCTTCCTTGGTGATGGGACTCTTGCCTTCGTCGATCTCAGGCTTCTGATCCATGATGGCGAAGACGCGTTCCGCACCGGCGAGGGCGGTCTGGATGGTGTTATACTGGTTGGCGATCTCGGTGATCGGGCGGCTGAACTGCTTGGAGTAGTTGATGAAGACAGCGATGGTACCGATGGTGATCCAGTCGATCAGCGCAAGGTAACCGCCGACGGCGGCGATGACCAGGAAGCCGAAGTTGCCGATGAAGTTCATGACCGGGCCCATGATGCTGCCGTAGATCTGCGCCTTGATGGCAGTGGCACGCATCTTGAAGCTGATCTTCTCAAAGTTCGCGTAGCTCTTCTTCTGGGTGGAATAGGCCGTGACCGTCTTGAGGGCGGTGACCTTCTCTTCCACGTCGCCGTTCAGTTCGCCGAGGATGGTCTGCTGCTGACGGTAATACTTGCGGCTTCTCTTGGCGATGAACTTGGTCGCCATGACACTCAGCGGTACCATCAGAATATTCACAATGGCGAGGAGCCAGTTGTAGTAGAACATGATGGCGACGCAGCCGATGATGTTGATGACGCCCGAGATGAGCGAGGTGAGCGAGTTGGAAATGGTGAAGGCAATGGTATCCACGTCGTTGGTCATGCGGCTCATGATATCGCCGTGGTTGTGGTTATCGGTGTAGCGGATAGGCAGGCGGATGATGCTGCCGAAGAGGTCGTTTCTGAGGGCGCGGACGGTGGAGCGGGAGAGCTTGGCGGCCAGGATGCCCTGCGTGCAGCTCACCAGCGCCTGCGCGGCGTAGGTGCCCGCCATGATGAGAAGCACCCTGATGCGGCGCGCCTTATCCACGTGAGCGTCTTCGGTTTTGAGGGTGATGATGTCGATGGCTTTGCCCTGCAATGCCGGGCCGGCAAGACTGAGCAGCGTGACGATGATCACGATGATGATCATGGACATAACGATGTAGCGGTCTCTGCCGATGTAGCTGAACATTCTCTTCAGTGTACCCTTCAGGTCCTTCGGCTTTTCAATGACCATCGGACCGCGCGGGCCGCCGGGGCCGCGGCGAGGGGGCGGCTGACGATTTGCTTCCTGGTTTTGAGGCGGACGGTGATTTCTCTGTTCACTCATAAGGCGGCGTCCTCCCTTATCTGAGAATCATAGATGTCCTTATAGACGGCGCTGGTCTTGATCAGCTCGCTGTGCGGGCCGACGGCAACGATCTCGCCGTTATCCAGAACGACGATACGGTCGGCGGAAAGGACGCTGGCGATGCGCTGGGCGATGGTGATGACGGTGGCATTCTCCATAGCGGCGTTGAGCTCGCTTCTCAGGCGGGCTTCGGTCTTGAAGTCCAGAGCCGAGGTCGAGTCGTCGAAGATCAGGATCGGCGGCTTCTTGACCAATGCGCGGGCGATGGCGATGCGCTGCTTCTGGCCGCCGGAGAGGGAGGTGCCCTTTTCACTGATGGCGGTGTGATAGCCTTCGTTGAACTTGCCGATGTATTCATGCACCTGCGCAATGTGCGCGGCGGCAATGCCCTCTTCCTCGGTGTGTTCCGTGTTGCCGTAATTGATGTTTTCCAGAACGGTGCCGCTGAAGATGTTGCTGGACTGGAGGACATAGCCGATCTTATCGCGGAGGTTTTCGAGGTTGTATTCGCGGACGTCGCGTCCGTTGATGCGGATGGTACCCTCGGTGACGTCATAGAAGCGCGGGATGAGCTGCACAAGCGAGGATTTGCCGGAGCCCGTCGCGCCGAGAATGGCGATCTTTTCGCCGCCCTTGATCTCCAGATTGATGTTTTTCACTGCCGGAACGCCGCTGGAGCCGGGGTAGGCAAAGGTGACGTTTTCAAAGGTGATGCTTTCGATGGGATCGTTATCCTCATGGCCGCCGTCCTTGATGGCCGGGATGGTATCCAGCACTTCGAGGATACGGGAGGCGGAGACCGATGCGCGGGTGATGTTCATGAAGGTCATGGTGAGCATCATGAGAGCACCGAGCACCTGTGCGATGTAGGTGATAGCCGCCATGACTTCGCCGACCTGCATATTGCGGGCTTCCACCTGCAGGCCGCCGATGAAGATGATGGCGACGACGGAGAAGTTCATGATGATGGAAAGCGCCGGGCCGAAGAAGGCAAAGGTGTGCTGCACCGTGTAGCTGGTGGAGAGCAGGTCCTCATTCGCCTCGTGGAAACGCTCCAGTTCCTGATCCTCACGCACAAGCGACTTGATGATGCGGGCGCCGGAGATATCCTCGCGCATTTTGCTGTTCAGGCGGTCAAGCTTTTCCTGCATGACGCGGAAGAGCGGGCGCACCTTTTTGAACACCAGAATCACGACGGTGAGCTGGATGGGCATGGAGACGATCATGACCAGACCGAACTTGACGTTCAGGGTGAGCATCATGATGATGCCGCCGATGAAGAACACAGGGGCGCGGACAAACATACGGAGCACCGAACCGACAAAATCGGCCACGGCGGTGACGTCGTTGGTCAGACGAGTGATGAGCGAGCCGATGGTGAAGTTATCGGTCTGCTCAAAGGAGAAGCTCATCACGCGCTTATACAGGTCGCGGCGCAGGTCATTGGCAAACGACTGCGACGCGGTGATGGAGAACGCGCCGGAGAGGATGCCGCAGCAGCCGCCGCAGGCGACAAGCAAGAGCATCTTGAGGCCGGTCACAATGATCAGGCGCATATTCCCGCCGAGGACGCCGTCATCGACGATGGAAGCCATCAACGACGGCTGGGAAAGGTCGATAACGACCTCACCGATCATGGTGAGAGGCGCCAGTATCGCAAGCCACCAGTATGGCTTGAGGTATTTTGCGAGTCTCATAAATTCATTCCTTCCAGATTTTCATTCATTCTTTTCAGCATGGATTCAAAAAGCGCCTGTTCCTCTTTGGTGAAGCCGTTGATGAGCTGGTTATCCACCTCAAACATGGCATCATGGATGCGCGCATTGAGTGCGTGCCCCTCATCAGTCAGGTAGACGCGGGTGTTGCGCTGATCCTTTTCATCCGTCTGGCGCAGAAGAAGCCCGTCGCGCTCCATTTTCTGCAGCGTCACGCTGACGCTCGGGGCGCTCAATTTGACCCGGTGCGCCAGCTCAAGCTGTGTCAGGCCGCTTTCATGTTCCAGATGGAAGAGAAACATCCGATAGCTCTGGGGTAATCCCACCGCTTCGCTCGCTTTTCTGAGACAATCGTGAAGCCTTTTGCTGGTTTCCGACAGCTCCATGCCGATCGTCGGCTTCGGACAGGCTCCGCTCGCAGGCGTCGCCGGTGGATCAAAAGGCTTTTCCTTCATATCGTTCTCCTTTCTGTTGACTCATGATTAACGCCCGCCGCGCGGCGTGGAGTGACCCGCACGGAAGGCGTTAATTAGTTAACTAACTAATCAAAAGTATAGCACCCACCGACGGTTTTGTCAATGGGTGCCATGAGAATATTTTATTGTGGTAGAGCGATGGTTTCGGTTTCGAGACAGATCTCGCCCTCGTGAAGCACGATTACCGCGCGTCCGTCCTTTCCGAGCTTATGCGCCAGGATGGCCTCCGAAAGGCGGTCCTCGACCTCATTTCTGACCAGTCTTCCGACCGGGCGCGCCCCGCCCCCGGCCTTTAGCGCTTCTTTGGCGATCCATCCGGGAAGCCCGTCACTCCACGAAAGGAAGATGCCCCGGGAAGACGCGCGTTCCCTCGTCCTTTCCATCGTCTTTTGGGCGATCCTCTCAAGCGTCTCCTCTTTCAGGCGCTCAAAGGGGACCACCGCGTCGATCCTGCCCAGAAATTCCGGGCGAAAGGTCTTTTTGAGTTCCGCAAAGAGCTCCGTATGCTCCCTCTCCCGGCTTTCCCCGCCGAAACCGAGGCGACTTTTTTCTCCCGAAGCAAGGGCGCCT
>JAKSPX010000059.1 GCA_024404415.1 Clostridia bacterium
GGGATGGATTCGGTCGCAGGGGAGGGGGGGGCGCGTCCCAGATGCAGGGGCGCGTGTGCGATGGTGCTGCGGGATTTCGCCGCGTCGCGCGCGTGGTAGCGCGGGCTGGATTCGGATTTATAGGAATATTCGTGTTCCTCGTCGATGATGATGATGCCGAGGTCTTCATTTTTGATGGGGGCAAATATGGCCGAGCGCGTGCCGATGACGACGTCGGCCTCCTTATATTTGACTCTGAGCCATTCTCTCCGCCGCTCCCCGTCCGAAAGGCCGGAATGGAGGCAGGCGATCCTCTCGCCGAAGACCTTATAGAACCGCTCGATCATCTGCGGCGTGAGGGCGATCTCCGGCACCAATAAAAGCGCCGATTTGCCCGCCTTCAATACGTCGGTGATGAGGCGGATATAGACGTGGGTCTTGCCGCTCCCCGTGATGCCGTGCAGAAGCGCAAAGCAGCTCCTGCCGGAAAACGCCATGGAATGAAGCTCCCGGTAGACCTCCTCCTGGGAGGGGGAAAGGTTTTCTTCCGGGATGGGCTTCCTTTCGATGCTGACGCCTTCCCGGATGGGCCGTTCCTCGGATAAAACGAGATACCCGGCTTTTTCCAGCGCTTTCAGATCGGCCGACTTGGCCCGGGTGAGGTATTCCACCTCGCGCGCGGTCTTTTTGCCGGTATAGAGTAACCTGACCGCCGCCTTTTTCTTTTCGCCGAAGCGGTGGTTGGCCTCTAAAAGCGCCTCGGTCTCCTCTTCGCTTTTCACGAGGGAGGCATAGATCAGGGGCTTTTCGCCCTTTGTGACCGCGGCGGGCACCATGGCGCGCAGGACATCGTAAAGCGGGCAATAGCACCGCTTCCGTAGCCAAAAAGCGAGGCGAAGCATTTCCTCATCGACGGCGCTCTCCTCGTTTTCCAGCTCTTTGATGTATTTATATCCTCTGGCGTCTTCTACCTCGGAAAAGCCGATGATGATCCCCTCGGTCGGCCGGTTGGCTTTGCCGAACGGCACCTTGACGCGCATCCCGACCCGGGCTGAGCGCTCGATTTCCGGCGACATGAGATAGGAATAGGGCTTATCGAAGCAGAGATTGGCCGCGGCGACCGCCAGAGAGGCGGTCTTATGCATTCTCTTTTTCGGCTTCTTCGGCCTGCGCCTTGGCTTCCAGCTCCTCGGCGTTCATGGCAAGGCCGTCGGCCAGCTCCATGACAGCCATCTTGACCGGCTTTTCGGGCAGCTTCTCGCCGTCGTCATAGGCTTTCTTGGCGATCTTTCTCGCGCGGTGCGCGACCTCGTTGACTAAAAGATAACGGTTGCCGACCTTCTTGGTGAGGTCGCTCAGAGTGGGATACAGCATGATTTATCGTCCTTTCTCTTTCTCGATGATATTCTTAATGGTTTCTATGGTGGTGTCCAGATCGTCGTTGACGACGACGTATTCGTATTCGCGCTCGCCGATCTCCATTTCCTTGCGCGCGATCATTAAGCGCTCCTCGATCTTCTCCTGCGAGTCGGTGCCGCGGCCTTCAAGGCGCTCTCGCAGGACTTCCCAGGAAGGCGGCGCAAGGAAGATCCTTACGGCCTCGGGGAACTGCTTTTTCACCTGTGCGGCCCCGGCTACTTCGATGACGAAGATGACCAGGTCGCCCTTTTCGGCGTGTTCTTTTGCGGGGGTTTTGGGGGTGCCGTAATAATTCCCGCCGTAGGTGGCGTATTCCAGAAGCTCGCCCTCGGCGATCATGTTTTCAAATTCCTCGCGGGTGTGGAAGAAATAGGTCACGCCCTCTTCGTCGCCCGGGCGCATGGGGCGCGTGGTGGCGGAGACCGAGATCCAGCCGCCGAGGCGGGAGGCTACGGTGTCCTTGCCGACGCCCGAGGGGCCGGAGATGACCAGATACAGTTCCTTTTTCATTCCTCTTCCTCCTCTTCCTCGTCAAGCTCCTCGTCGGTGACCTCCTCATCGAGGTTCCTGAGGCGGTTGGCGATGGTCTCGGACTGGATGGCAGATAAAATGACGTGGCCGCTGTCGCTGATGAGCTCCGCGCGGGTGCGGCGGCCCCAGGAGGCGTCGATCAGCCTGCCCCGCTCTCTCGCTTCGGTGACAACGCGCTTGATAGGCGCGGAATCGGGGCCGATGATGGCGATGAGGCGGTTGGCGGAGACCATGTTGCCGAAACCGATGTTGACCAGTTTGATGTCTTTCATGAAACTTTCCTCATTCGATGTTCTGGATCTGCTCGCGGATCTTTTCCAGCTCGCATTTCATGTTGACCACGCACTCGGTCAGGGCCGTGTCGTTGACCTTGGAGCCGGTGGTGTTGACCTCGCGGTTCATTTCCTGAAGCAGGAAATCCAGCTTTCTGCCGACCGGGATATCCGACGAAATGAGGTCGTAGAGCTGCTGGAGATGGCTTTCGAGTCTGACAGTCTCCTCCGCCACCGCCGTCTTGTCGGCGTAGATGGCGCATTCGGTGAGAATGCGGTTTTCGTCGATGGCCGCTCCGGCGAGAAGCTCCTTGATGCGCTCCTCGAGCTTGGCGCGGTAGACGTCCACGAGCTGCGGGTTTCTCTCCTCGACGGTCTCCTTGTAATTGCGGATAGTCGTGATGCGGGAGGCGATGTCCTCAAACATCTTCTGCCCTTCAAAGGTGCGGAAGGCCGAGAAGCTCTTGATAGCCTCCTCAAGCACCGGGAAGATCTCGCTTTTGACCTGCTCCTCGTCCTCCTCGGTCTTTCTGACCGGGAAGATATCCGGGATACGGGCGATGTGGGAGGCCTTTACGTCGTTTTCGACGCCCAGCTCCTCCTCCATCTTCCTGAAGGCAGCGAGATACGCTTCGAGGACGGGGGTGTTGACGGCAACCTCGACGTTGTCGCTCTCGCTGAAATCGACCGAGAGATAGACCTCCACCTTGCCGCGGGAGATCTCCTCCTGCAGGCGCTTCTTGATGGGCTCCTCAAGGTAGCCGTAAACGCGCGGCAGCTTGACGGTGCAGTCAAAATACCGCTGGTTGACCGATTTGACTTCGCAGGTGACGTTTTTGCCGCCGACAGAGGCGGTGGCGCGGCCGTAGCCGGTCATGCTTTTGATCATGGTGATAGTCCTCCTTAAAGGAGCTGATCCGTGTATTTTCTGAGCCGGAAGAAGAGCGTCGCGCCGCATCTTCCGAGCGCTTTGTCAGCGATGAAGAAAACGATGTTCCCGGCGATAAAGCCGAGGACGAGATACGGGACGGTGAGCGTCTTTGAAAGCTCCGGCAAAAAGACCTCCCGCGCAAAGAGAAAGAGAAGAATTGCCATGAGGTCAAAATAGAGGAATTTCAAAAGCCACAAGGGGACTTTTTTCTTATATAGCTTCGCCTCAAGGAGATCCTTCACAATGGGATAACTCCCGAAAAAGAGGAAAAACGCAAGCGCCGTCGCCATGCCGCCGAAAAGGAAGGTCAGTAGGCTTCCCGCGGCAAGCGAGAGAAGCGACCAGCGCCGCCTCAGCGTCAGGTCTAAAAGATAGACCGGGATCCCCGCGAGGGCGAGGCAGGCGGCCCTGCCCGTCGGGAGCCACACCGCCGCAGCTAAGAATACGACCGAGATAGCTGTGAGGATGGCGGCGAAGGCCAGCCTTTTGGTGTTGATGCTGTCTTTCATCATTTATCGGCAGCCGATGCAGGGGCAGAGATTGCCGCCGCAGGCCTCGCAGAGGCAGTCCATGCAGATGAGCGTCTGGCAGCCGTCGCAGCAATCGCCATTGCCTGCGACGTTTCCGCATTCGTTCATGTTGTTCTGACCCATCGGGTTTGCGTTGGTGCGCGTGGCGTAGCTTGCCGAGACGTTTCTCATGCGCTCGGCGGCCTCGCGGTATTCTAAATTGCCCGGCTCCATCGAGACAGCCGTTTCAAAATCGCTTCTCGCGTCGTCATACCACCCGCGGCGATAAAGGATGCTGCCCATGAGGTAATACCACTCGGCCGAGCGGTCGGAGACGGAATTCAAAATCTGCTCCGCCCCGGAGATGTTGCCGGTCTGGATATAGGTTCGGACAGTCTGATAAAGGCCCGCGCTGGACGAAGAGGAGCTCTGGTAGGAGCCGCTCTGATACGAGCCGCTCTGGTAGGAGCCTGAGGAACCGCCCGCGCGGAGCTTGGTGATGGTGTCGTAGGCCTCGTTGATCTCCTTCATCTTCTCCTCGGCAAGTTCGGCCAGAGGATGGTCGCGGTAAGCGTCGGGATGGTATTTTCTCGCCAGTTCCCGGTAGGCTTTCTTGATCTCCTCGTCGCTTGCCGAGGGAGATACGCCGAGGACGCTGTATGGATCTTTAGGCATGTTTCGTGACCTCTTCTGTTTCCTGCTTTTTGAGCAGGTCGTTTATGGTGTGCTCCACGCCGAGCGTGAGGATGTTCCCCGTGATGCCCGAGAAGGCGTTTTTCTCAAGCTTTCCGAAAAGGGCATACTGCTCGTTCATGATGTGGAGGACGTAAGTTCTGACTTCCGACCTGACCTCGCTTGTTATTTCGCCGTAGCGCGCGCAAAGGAGGTTATAGCGCTTCTTTTTCAGGTCCTTTTGATAGTCATCCAGCGCGTCGGCGACGGTGATGAAGCGCGCCTGGTTATAAAGGATGCGCTCCCGGATCTCGCGCCCCGCTCCTGAGTAGGCGGCCATGCTTGCGGCGCCCTTCCCGACCGCGTCGGTCATGCGGTCGATGCTTTTGCAGTTTTCCCCTTCCAGCCTTTGGTAAAGCGCGATCGCGTCGGCGGTCTCAAAGGCGATTTCGGGATAGGCCTTTGCGGCCTTTTTGTATTTCCGGCGGATGAGAAGCTTGATGAGTTTTGCAAAAAGGCGCTTGAAGAAGCCCTCGTCCTCGGCGTCGTCGGATAATTTGTGCCATGTATTTATGACGGTCGCCGCCGCGGCAAGTTCCAATGACGGGAGGGACGCGGCATAACATTTCTTTTTGAAAGGAGACGCGGCGCACCGCCCCTTTTCAAAGGTCGGGCAGACGCCCCCTTCGGCGAGGAGCATGGCGGCAAAGACCATGTCGTAATTGACCAGCATCGCCGCGACCGGGCCGTATTCGTGATAAAGCGTCCGGCAGAGGCCGCAGTAGACCGCCTTATAGGCTTCGGCTTCACGCACCTTCAGTTCCGGCGCAAAAGGCTTGATGTACCCAAACAATCGTCGTCTCTCCCGCCGCGTGGATCCTCCGCACGGCAATCATGATAATTTCAGTAATCAAGTTATTATACACCATTTGCAAGGATTTTACAAGGGGTGGACGAGGAGAATTCGCAAAAGTGCAAAGGGCGAAAGGATCATCTTGTTTTGTTATTTATTTCCACTTCTCTTACCAAACGATACATATAAAAAGCAGAGATCCTTGACTGTCATGGTCATAGGATCTCTGCTTTACGCTTTATCCGATTACTGCAATGCTTCCATTAGCATCAACTCAATCTTCATCTGCGTTTTTGCATAAAGCTCCATTTCTTCAGGAGACATATCCTCATCTCCCATCTCATCAAATGCATCCATAGTGGTTTCATATTGTTCCATATATTCCATGTATTCTTCAAAGAGTTCAAACGGTTCACTAGATTCCTCAAAGGTTTTCATGAATTTGCAGTATTCTTCAAAGAAAGCCACATATTCGTCCATAGCCTGTTGAAATTCTGGACGGATTCCGCTCAGTTCCGTATCAGACTGGTTTTCCTGATTGGTTTCACTTATTTCAACTTCGGCCGGACGGTCCTTGAGTTTTGGGCAATTATCAAATGCGCCTATCTCAACTTTTGTATTTTTACCCCATACGATAACTGTTTCCAAAGAAGTACAACCGTCAAAAGCATGTGTTCTGATGATTTCCGCTTCGCTCGGGACGCTCACCTCTTTTATGCCGGTACATCCCGCAAAAGCATACTCTCCGATTTCCTTAATACCCCATAATACCAAATCCTCTGCACCGGTACAACCTTCATAAGCATGAGCGCCGATTTTTTGAGTATCGCTTCCGATGTCGATTGTTTTGAGACTCTTGCAATGTGCGAAAGCATAGTCGCCTATATCAGGGTCACCCCAAATAATCAAATCTTCCAGTGCTTCACAATTCTCAAAAGCATGAGCGCCTATCACAGTCGTGGAACTCGGAATGCTTATTTCGATAAGGGATGAGCAATTTTTGAAAGCGTTATCTCCAATTGTTTCAATATCAGCCCAGCACAAAACAGACTGTAATTCTTTGAAGTCCTCAAATGCGGACTCTCCAATTGCTGTTACTTCACAACCGCCGTACTCAGACGCTATCGTAACATGATTGCCTTCGCCATTGTACCCGGTAATAATAGCTTTATTATCCTCAATTTTGTACTCGATAGAAACGTCAACTTCTGCTTCTCTGCGTTCTTTTTCCTTTTTTTGTTCCTCTGCTGCTATTTTATACTCTGCTTCTGCGTTAGCCCAATGCTCATCAAAATCGTAATTCCGGCTATGTAGATCAGATCTCAAGGCTGAATAGACAGTATAAAAGAACGCTCTTTCACCAGACCATTTCTCATATATGATTTCTCTTTCTCCGGACCATTCTTCCCAGAAGCTGTTCCTTGCTTCTGACCATTCCTCATATTTAACGGAATCATAAGCATCATCCAAAAGATCGCAGTAATAGTCATCATAGCAATCATCCAGAATACCAGCGTAAATATCATCGAAAATATCATCATAAGCGCCGGTATATATCTGATCAAAGGCGTCTTCTAACGCATCATCCAATGTATCTTCATCAATATTTTCGATTTCCCATGCCTGTTGAAAATATGATCTGTACTGTTCCCGGATTATCTCGTATATTTCATCCGTCTTTTCATTCAATGAAGCATACCAATCGCTTATCAGATGATAATTACTTTTGTAAGTTTCATAACTGTCGCCCACGGCTTTTGTATTCTCATCGTAGGCATTTTCCATCTCTTCGATGAATTCCTCTGTTATCTCATCTATGTAATCAAGGATACTTTCTAAATCTTTTTCAGTATCAGTGTTGGATGTATCTTTCTGCTGGCTCTCGCTTTCTGATATAGTCGGATCATCAGATACCGTCCCAGCCGATGTACATGCAGCAAATAATACAGTCGTAATGAATAATGCCGCCAAAACCAAACATAATTTCCTCAATTTACTCTCCTCCATTAACAAGTTGATGGAGTTATTATATACATATAAAGAATCCCTTTGTTATGCTCGGAGCATAACAAAGGGAACACAATAATGACTATAATAATTATACTTTCAGGTTGTTTTCATTCTCTCTATTTTATGGTACTATATTACCATACTTCTATCGGTACAAGATAAAATCCGAAGGCGATCAGAGCGATGCCGATGAGCGTATAGATGATTCGCTGGTTTTTTCTTGATGCCCCGCGCGTGAAGGGGATCCAATCCCACACACCGAGGAAATTGAAAAAGCAGAAATACGGCAGAATGAAGAGCGCAAGCTCGCTGAGAATGCCCAATACCCAGAATTTCAGATCGGGAGCAGGCTCCTCTATAAAGAATGCACCCATGACAAAGATGATCACCGAATACCAGATGATCGACAGTACGACTACCCACCATTTATCGCTTCTGAGGCCGGGAATAGCACGAATGACTTTGTCAAGTCCGGCGTAGCGGCCTTTGACCTCCGGCAGATCCAGCAAATTACTGATCGACGCGCGTATGTCAGCAACCGATCTATACCGCTTTTCCGCTTCGATCTCGGTGCATTTCCGAACGACGCGGCCAAGTCTTCCACCGGCCAGCGCGTCCTTTGGGAGCTTGCCCGTGAGCATGACGTTTAAGAGCACACCGACGGCGTAGATATCGGTCCGCTGGTCGCTCTGCGTAAAGCCGAACTGCTCGGCACCGGCGTACCCGCGCGT
>JAKSPX010000006.1 GCA_024404415.1 Clostridia bacterium
GCGGAAATCCTTCCAGGAACGGTCGCCCTTGGCTTCGATGCACATTTCACAGCGGCAGGCAGTGAAGAAGAAGTCATCGAGGATGATCTCGTCGAACACTTCGGCCAGCTCCTTCACGATGCGCAGGTATTCCTTGCGGTGGTCGGGGTCGGTGTAGCAGAAGGTGTCGTAGTAGGAGGGCTTTCTGACGCCGTTGACGAACTGGGTGGAGGTGATGCCACCGGAGGTCTCGATGCCGTTCTTTTCAAAGAGAGCCTTCACTTCTCTGAGGCGCTTCTGGGGGATATCGACCTTGCCGCGGTGGTTTTCGATGTAGACCTTATTGAGGGGCGCGTACTGCTTGAAGTAGTCGATGCCCTTCTGGATCTCCTCATCGGTCGCACGGGCGAGATAATAGGCGAAAACGTAGGACGCCAGCTTGAAATTCTTGTAGGGCTGCATAACGGTTCCTCCTTAATTTACTTGATTTTCTATATTTTACCACGGTGAAAGCCAGCGCGCAAGAGAAAAATGAGGATAGAACCCATATTGACTTCTCTTTAGAAAAAAGGTAGTATAAAGGCATCCCCAAAAGAAAAGAGAGAGATCATGAAGCAACTCAGATGCGATTTCACCCGGGAGAGGATCTTCCCCGGATTTGATAAGAAGACCTGCAAGGTCGACCCCAAGATCATCACCGACAGCAAAGACCGCGCCGTGCTTTTTTACGGTATGCTGCTTCTGAGCGGCAGCGACGTCGGCACCGGCTCTTATCCCGCGAAGAGCACCGACGGCGGCAGGACCTTTGAAACGCCCGTGAAGCTCGAAGGGCTGACGCGCTATGAGGGCGATATCCGCGTGCAAACCGGCCCCTGCGTCAGCGGGATCTACGACGTAAAGAACGGAAAAGCGCTGCTTTTCGGCCTTGAGAGCCGTTTCGCCGACGACAAAAACCCCATTATGATCAACGGCATCGCTACCTGCAAAGCGGTCTACGCGACCTTCAACATGGATGAACTGAAGGTGGATTCCCCCTTCCGGCCCATGCCGCTTCCTTTCCCCGTGGTCTCCGCGGTGCCGCACGGCCAGCCGATGAGGCTTTCAAACGGCCATATCCTTGCCTCCTTCTATTTTACCACCGAAGAGATCACCCGCGCGAGCGTCCTCACGGCGGAATACGCCTTTGAAGAGGGGGAATTGACCCTCATCCGCGCAGGCGAGCCGTTGATCTCGGGGGACGACCATCTGAGGGGGTACTGCGAGCCCTCGGTGGCCAAATGCGGCGGGAAATACTATATGACCATCCGCACCGACGAGGTGGGGATTTATGCCGTGAGCGACGACGGATTTACATTTGGAAAACCGCAGGAATGGCGTTGGGACGACGGCACGGTGCTGGAAAATTACAACACCATGCAGCGCTTTCTGGCGCATCCCGAGGGGCTTTACCTTGCCTACACCCGCCGCGGCGCGCACAATGACCACGTTTTCCGCCACCGCGCGCCGATGTTCTTCGCGCGCTTTGACGAAGAACGGCAGGTGCTTCTCCGGGAGACCGAAAAGATCCTCGTCCCGGAAATGGGGGCGCGGCTCGGCAATTTCAGCGTTACCCCGGTGAGCGAAAGGGAAAACTGGCTGGTCACGGCTGAATGGATGCAGCCCCTCGGCTGCGAGAGGTACGGAAGCGACAATTCCATCTGGATCGCCCGCGTGAAGTGGGAAGAATAAAGAAAAAGCGCCGGAAAGGATCCTTTCCGGCGTTTATGCTGTTTATCAGAAGGCGGCTTGTGAAATTCCCTGCCGTCGGAGCCGCGGGACGAGCGGCGAAATGGTGCGGAGGCAGGAGCCTTTTCGGCGATGAGAGCGATCTGTACGCGGAGCATATCTGCCTCAATCGCGTCTTCCCGCCCGTCGCGGGAAAAGACGCTTCCGGCTTTCAGATATTCCGTTTCATAGCGTATGACCCTGGGGTCGGAAGCGAAGTGAGCGCGGATAAGGGAATCAAAGTCTTTTGAAAGGTACACCATGGCCTGTCTTCCTTTCGGATATTTTTTTCTTCAGTATACTCTAAAAGCGAGGAGCCGTCAATCTTTCTTGCAATCCAGCGGAAACTCTGCTAAAATGAAGAGAGTTTATAAGGATGCAAAGGAGCAGGAACATGATTTACGATAAAAACTCCGTGGAGATGATCATGGCGCTTTCGGACGCCTTCGGCCCGTCTGGGTTTGAAGATGACGTGTTGAAGCTCGCGCGGGAATACGCCGAGGGGCTCGGAAGGATCGAAGAGGATCACCTTCGGAACCTCTATATTTACCGGAGAGAAAACAAGGGAGTCCGCCCGGTTCTGATGCTGGATGCGCACAGCGACGAAGTTGGCCTCATGACCCAGGCGATCCGCCCCGACGGAACCCTGCGCTTCATCAAGATCGGCGGCTGGAGCGACAACGCCTTGAACGGCGTTTCGGTTCTGGTGAGAAACACCGAGGGAGACTATATCCCCGGTGTGATCGCTTCCAAATCGGTGCATTTTATGACCGATCCCGCGGAGAGAAATAAACCGCTGCAAATCTCAAACCTCTTTATCGATATCGGCGCGACGAGCGCGGAGGAAGCGGTAAATGATTTCCACGCCGGTATCGGCGAGCCGGTCGTACCGGACGTGAAATGCCGCTTTGATGAAAAGCACGGCCTTTTCTTCGGCAAAGCTTTCGACTGCCGCATCGGCGCGGCGGCGCTCCTCGAGACCATGAGAAGGCTCGAAGGAAAGGAGCTTCCCGTCGACGTGGTCGGCGTGCTCTCCTCTCAGGAGGAACTGGGTGAGCGCGGGTGCAAGGTCGCGGTCAACCACGTGAAGCCGGATATCGGCTACGTTTACGAGGGCTGCCCGGCGGACGACACCTTCACCGAAGGGTATATGGTCCAGACGGCCATGAAGAAGGGGCCGATGCTCCGGTATATGGACGTTTCGGTCATCTGCTCGCCACGCTACCAGCGCCACGTTTTGAAGCTCGCATCGGCAAAGGGCATTCCCGCTCAGGGCGCAGTCAGACAGGGCGGCGGCAACAACGCGGCGGTCATCAACCTGGCCGGGGATGGTGTCCCGGCGGTGGTCGCGGGCATCCCCTCGCGCTATGCGCACACCGCGAACTGCATCACGGCCTACGAGGATTTTGAAAACGCGGTGAAGCTCGCCGTGGAGACCGTCCTTTCGCTCACGCCTGACGCGATCGAAAGTCTCTGAATATTATCAAGATACGGCAGAAGACACTCGTCTTCTGCCGCTTTTTTATCTTCTGCCGTATTTGCGGACGCATTCATCATACCAAAGGGCGTTTTCCACCGGGGTATTGGCGGGGATGTGGTTGCCGACCGCCATGACGAATCCCGGGCAGGATTTGCCGATGGCCATGCAGCGCCGGACCTCGTTTTCGATGTCCTCCTTACTTCCGGAAAGCAGGATGCGGGTATCGGCGTTCCCGACGAAGACGTGGGTCTTTCCGTACTTCTCGGCGACATAAGCCATGTCGGTGCAGGGCTCCATGACGAAGCCCGAGACGCCGCAGGCGGCGATGTCGTCGATGAATTCCGTGAAATTGCCGTCGCTTGTGTAGAGGATCTTCTTCCCGGCCTCGTGGAGCGGGCGGAAGAGCTTTTTGTAGTTGGGGAAAATGTAGGTGCGGTAAAAATCCGGGTGGAGGAAAGCGCCGCTGGTCCAGACGATGTCGTCGTGGATCATCACGACCTCGCTGTCACTCGCGGCGAGCGCCTCAAAATACTGCCCGATCCAGTCGGCGTAGCGGTTGGTGAAATCGCCGAAGGCCTTCCGGTCGATCCCGGCGGCGGTGAGAAGAGTGTCCCAGCCGAGCATTTCGATCATGCCGGACATCAGGGTGATATAAATGCCGGTCATGTTGAGCGCCGTGGGGTAAAGCGCCTCGGTCTTTTGTAGATTTTCGTTGTAAGCGCGGACAAGAGACGCTTTGTCCCTTGTGCCGAGCTTTTCTGCAAAATCGTAGGAGAAGACCTCCTCGGGATCCTCAAAGAGGCTCGTGATCTCGTCGTTATAGTCCACGCCGCCGCTTGCGTAGACGGCGTGTCCCATTCTGGTCACCTGATCGCCCAGTGCGTCGGTGTGGGTGAGGATATTCCACCAGAAGGCGTAGTCCCACTCTTTGACAAAGGCGGAGCGGGCCTTCTGCTGTTCTGCGGGCATGCTCGCCGCGCTGACGGGGACCCCCGTGACCCTTTTTACCAGATCCCAGTGGGATTCCGCCGAATATTCGGTGCGCGGCACGATTTCCGGCATTTCAAGATTCAATGCCGCAAGCATTTCTTCTTTTCCCATGGCTCATTCCTCCAGCATATCGGTCTCGCGGGCATTAGTGCCCACACGGAGCGTCTTGATCTCGAAGGGCGCGAATTGTAACCCCGTGACGGGGGCGCGGTTGATCAGATCGAAAGAAGCGGTGACGGCGCGGTCGGAGGTGTTGGATAACCTGAGGATAACGTCGCCGGAGCCGTCTTCGGCGGGCTTCATGGCCATCAGCGTAACGGCGTTTTCCGTGCTCTCAAGCGAGAAGAAGCTTTCCTTCATGGGACGGAAGCCGTCGTGGTGCGATTCGTCAATGACGATGACAGGGGATGAGAAGTTTTCGGCCTTGCTCCGGCGCGAAGCGGGGGTGGAGGGCGCAAGATCCAAAAGAAAACGTCCCTCAAGGATGCCGTGGCCGAGGTATTCGTGATCCCCCTCCGGAAGCTTGCCGATGCGCAAATCGCCGTAGACGGGGCTGCGGACGACGGTGGTCTCAAGCGCATTCCCTTTGGCGGAGGCGGCAAAGAGACTGTCGGAATACAGCGTCATGCCGCCGAAGGAGAGGTAGGGGCCGACGGGCATTTCCTTTCCGTCGGCGGGGCGGAAGGTCTCGGAGGCCGGGGTGGAAGCAAGATAATTTTCAGGATCATCGGGAGAAACGAAGCGGAAGCGGCAGGTCATCATCGGTTCCTGCCAGAAAAGTCGCCAGCGCACCTCAAGGGATTTTTCGCCCTGATAGAGGACATAATCGCTTTCCAGCACCGAATGGTGATAAACCGCGCGGACGTGGACGCGGGAGCGGAGCGGGCCTTTTTCAAGAGTTTTCACCGATTCGACCCGGAAGTGCTCTTCTTTTCCGAACCCTTCGAAATTGAAGGCCCAGACGTCGCTTTCATCCTTATAAACGACCGGGAGGCCGACGGAAGCAGCGAGAGGTTTCCCGGACTTTTTGTCGGTGATCTCCCTGACGCCGCCGTAAACTTCGTCAAGCGTGACGCGGATGAGGTCGTTTTCAAGCGTCGGCATAAGGGGAAGCACCTTACTTGCCTTCTGTCTTCTGACGCGGAAGACGCGGTAGCCCATGGCCGGGATCTCCGATGAAAAGACAAAGCGGGAGCGGAAGCCCGGAATACATTCCCGCGCTTCGATGACCTGCGCAGGGTATTCCTCCCCGGTTTCGTCAAAGAGAGTGATTTCCCCTTCGTACCACGGGAATTCCCATGCCCACTGCACCTCGGCCTCGATGGGGCCATTGTATGCCGCGGGATGGAGATTCCAGACGACGAGGTTCCAGAAGACCTCCGGGTCGGAGGGCAGGCTGATCTCGCGCGTGAGGCGCTGGAAGGTGAAATGAAGGTATTCCCCGGCGTTTGTCGCCGCGCGTCCGTATTTGGAAAAGGCGTCGGTGTAGGCCTCGCGGATGGAGGAGCCGCCTAAAATGTCGTGGAACTGGTTGAAAAGTACGTCCTCCCACGCCTTGTGGAGCATTTCACCGGGCGGCGTGACGTTGTGTAAAAGCTTATCGAGTACCGATGTGCGTTCGGCGGAAAAGAGGAGGTTTTCGACCCGGCGGTTTTCTTTTTTGACCATGGGGAGATCGGAGAAAACACCGAAAAAGCGGATGGGGATCTCCTTCACGGTGTCCAATGGCGCACCCTGCGAAATGCGGCGGCGGAAATAATCGCTTGTCCCGGAAAACACGACCCGCCCGTCATTTGCCGCAGATTTTTCGTGAATGACGGCGACGTCGTGCCTTGTCGGCGCGCCGCCGTGGTCGGTCACACCGAAGACGGCGAGGGCGTCGCGCCCGGTCTCGGAGGCTTTATTCAGCGCCTTGTCGATCACCTCGCCGACGTTCTGCGTCCACGCGCCCCACTCGCCCGGGAGACGGCAGGCGAAAACGCGGCTCCCGTCCGGGGAAGTCCATGCGAAAAACTGATCGTGAAGCGGGAGGTCCTCCTGATCGGGACGGCCGAAGACGGCGTAGGGCATGCGGGATTTTATGAGGATCTGCGGGAGCATTTCGGGGCAGCCGAAGCAGTCGGCCTGAAAGGCGGTGTCTGACGTGACACCGAAGGTCTCCAGGAGGTAGCGCTGGCCGTAAAGGCACTGGCGGACGTAGCTCTCGCCCGAGGCGGAAAAGCAGTCGGGCTGGAGGTACATCCCCTCGTCGAGCTTCCACTGGCCGCTTTTTACGCGCATTTTGATCTCTTCGAGCATCGAAGGCTCGGTCTTTTCGATCCATTCAAAGACCGGCACGCAGGAAAATGAGTAGCGGAAATCCGCATCCTCCGCCATCAGCGAAAGCGCCGAGCGGAAGGTCGCGCGGATGGAGGCCATGGCCTCGTCCCACGTCCAGAGCCAGACGGGGTCAAAGTGGGTGTTGCCGATCATGTGTACCAGCGGTTTTTGTTCCATACCTGTCACCTGTAAAGATAGTGGTTTTCGGCCTTTTTGCGGAAGATCTCGACCTTTTCGGCCTCTCCTTCGAGGAACTGATCCACGTTGAAATCCTCTTTTCTGAGCGCGTCCGAGCCGAGGAGCTTGTCGATAAAATAGTCGCCGTCGTTTCCGCGGAAAGAGAAGGCGGGGTATTCGTTTCGGATGTGGTCGATGACGGTGAGGGCGAAGCGGGTGGCGTCGAAGGCTTTGTGGTCGGTGATCATGACGTCGATGCCGTTTATGATCTCACCTGCGTATTTGGAGAAGGTGGGACAGAAGTGGGTCTCGCGGAAGAAAGCCCCCTTGAAATCATAGCCGCGGATGAATTTCAGAAGCTTTTCGCCATCCAGCCACGGCGCGCCGAATATCTCGAAGGGTCTCGCGGTGCCGCGCCCCTCGGAGATATTGGTGCCCTCGAAGAGCACCGTCCCGACGTAGCAGACGACCGCATGGAAAGAGGGGAGGTTGGGGCTCGGGAGAACGTAAGGAAGGCCGAGCGAGAGAAGGTCATCCTCTCTCTTCAAGCCCGCGCAGGGAACAACGTGGAGGTCACAGCCGATGTGGTAGACGTCGTTGACGTAGGCGGCGAATTCGCCGGGCGTCAGGGCGTAGCGGCCGGGCACGGCGTATCGCCCCACGCCGGAAGAATACTTTTCGTCGAGAAGGGTGCCCGCCATTTTGGAAAGCCCTAAAGGATCGAGGCGGTCGAGCACGACGAAGGGGATCCCGGCCCTGCTCGCGGCCTCCATGCCCGCGGTCATGGCGTAGATATAGGTGTAGAAACGCACGCCGACGTCCTGGATGTCGTAGACCAAGAGGTCGACGTTTTCGGTGGAAAAGGGCTTGTCGGTCCCGAAAAGCGAGCGGACGGGCACGCCGAGCCGTTCGTCGGTGACGTCGTCAATAGTGACGCCCGCCTGGCGGTCGCCGCGGATGCCGTGCTCGGGGGCGTAGGTGATAGCGCTCATGGAAAAGCGACGGGGTGGGGTCCATATTGGAATCGAGTCCCGTCGGGTTGGTGATGAGACCGATATGTTTATTCTTGAAAAGTCCGTCGAAGGACGAAAGGCGGTCGACGCCGTGAAGATAGGTCATGATGAGAATACCTCCGATAGCCCTTTTCGGTATGCTTACTGTACGACGACCCGCCGCAAGCCTTCCTCGGTCAGCGGGGTGACGGAGCTCCATGCTTCTGCACCGTGATAGAGTGTGACCAACTCCGCCGCATAGTCCTTCTGCTTTTCGGAAAGGTACATATCGTTTTTCAGAAGCTCAAGGTCGATCTCCGTGCGGAGCTTCACGATCCGCCAGCGCAGGGTCTTCCGCATGGAAAGGGGCATCCGACTGTCGATGGAACAAGCGAGGGCGGCGGCTTCTTCGATCTTTTCGGGATCGCGGATGATATAGCGGCGGTCGGTGTACTTGAGATGGACCGGCGCTTTGTCGATAACGAAGCCGCCTGCATCGTAAGCGGTTTTGCGACCAAGGGTTGATTCGAGAAGATGGCAGAGTGTGACGAAATCCTCGGCGGCGTCAGGCGCAAGGCAGTATTCAAAGAAAGCATATTCGCGGAGAACGTCGTCTGCGGAATCGGATGCGCCGGAATAGAAGGCGAGCATGAGCGCCTTGTTGATATCTTCGTAAATGCCCTCGGAATAGGGGAGCGCGCCCGCATAAAGAGAACCGTTCCTGCGGAAATTCTTTTCCATGCGCTCCGGCATGGGATTCGCGCCAAAGCCGCCCCACGGATGTGCACCGTGCATACTGATCTCCGGGAAGGCGATCATTTTTTTGCCGCCGGGCATATCGCCTTTGCGGATAAAGTCCGGGATGGGCTCTTCGTTGGCAAAATAGCCAAAAAGGTAAGAAATGTTTTCAAAACCGCCCTGGTTGACGCGATCTGCGAACGCCTGCCACTCGCCGGGAACGAAACGGTCGAAATACCAGGTCGAGCAGAGAAGCTTGGCCTCCGGCAAAATCTCGGCGTAAAGTGCGGAGAGGGCCTTGAAGGTGTCAAGATACCCGTTCGCGCCCCACGGCGCGCATTTTTCGCAGGTGCAGCCGCCCTGATCGTAGGGCCAGATGCTGATATAGTCGATGGGCGTGCCCTCGAAGGCCTTCATGACCTCGCGCCGTTCGCGTAAGATCTCCTCCATGCCGCCTTCTTTGTTGGGGCACAGTTCCACATGGTAGTGCCCGGTGGGGCGGCTGGTGTAACCGTTCTGCACCTGCCACTCGGCGCGCATCTCTTCGGGCGACGAGGCAAAGGCTTCGTTGGAGAGTGTGCCGAAAACGGTCTTCATGCCGACCAGCGAGGCATAACCGTAAAGATGGCGCAGATGCGCGATCATTCTCTGCGATTCAGGCTGATCGACGCTTTCGTAATGGTGCATATCGTACCACGCCATCAGCACGTTGGAGCCCTGAAAGGCGAGGTCTTCCAGATAGTGTTCCAATTCTTCCCGCGGTGCATCTTCGTAATAGTTATGAAAATGGCTGGCAAAATAAATGCCATGGATGGGGTTTTCGGGGGAAAGCGCAAGCTCGCCGACGAAGGGCTGAAAGCCGCCTTCTCCGTCAAAACGGGAACGGCGCATCCATGCGCCCGCCGCCGCGTAAAGTCCGGCGACGCCGCCCGCTTCGATCGTTACCCCTTTTTCGGAGGCTTCCAAACGCCACGCATCCTCGCGGAGAGAGGCGGAGAAATCATAGGAAAAAGCAAAGCCCGAAAGGGGAAAAGCGACCTGACGCTCGTGGAATTTCCGCGCGACCGCCGCTTCAAAAATGGTTTTCTGAACGTCTGTCATGGGATCGGCTCCTTTATCTGAATATGGTTTCATCATAGCGGGAAAAGGGAAGGTTGTCAACAGGAAAAGACATTTGTTATTTGAAAAAGTTTTTCTTGCAATTTCGGCTTTCAAGGCGTAGGATAAAGAAATCAAAACCAGGAAAGGCCGATGAATGATATGACCAAAAAAGAACTCGCGGCGCTTGCTTTCGAGGAATGCACCTCCGAAAAAACGACCGCTCATCATGGCGGCGGCGCCGGAAGACCTTTCTGGAACGCCGAAGCCATCCAGTTTATGTACGTGCCCGCCTTCCATTTTCAGGCGCTCCCCGGCGTTAAGGAATACCGCTTTGAAGCCAAGGATGAAACGGGCGCGCTCCATGTTTTCAACGCCTGCGAACCCACGGCGCTTCTCGCGCCGATCTGGGGGGAGATCCCCGAGGGTGTCGTCGAATTGAAGGTGTGGGGAAGAGTCGACGGAGAGGATAAATACCTCGTCGGCGCACGCACCTTTTTCAAGCTCGCCCCCTTCTCGGACGATCTTCCCGGGGCGGCGTGCGGGTATAAGGAAGCGGCGATGCGCGCCTATGATTTCGCCATGTCCCAGAGTCTCGTCAACCACTGGCTTCTCGGCACGCCCGACCCGGATTACGACCACAACGTCTACCCGAGCAAGATGATCTCCTCGGTGGTCAACGCCATGATCGACTACGCGCGTCTCGTGCCCGAAAAGAGCGAAGAGGCCATGAAGATCGCGGTGAACGCCGCCGATTACCTCATTTCCATCACGCCGACCGAGGGGCCGATGGCCTTCCTGCCGCCCACCTATCAGATCGATTTCCGCGATCACCCTGAGAAGCGCAATAACCTCACCGCGGCGGATAGGCTCCACACCGTCATGATGATCTATCCTGCTTACGTGGGTGTTGCTTACCTGAATCTCGAAAAGGCGACCGGGGACAAAAAGTACCTCGAAGCGGCGGAGAAGATCGGGGACTATTTCCGCGCTCACATCGAGCCTGCGGGAAGCTGGTACCTCATCCGCGATTACAGGACCGGCGAGGTGCTCTCGCCCAATCTCTGTGATCCGCTGGGCATTATCGTGCCATTTCTTTCAAAGCTTTACGAGCGCACGGGAGAAGAGAGCTGGAAGAAACTCGCCGACTGCGCCATCCGTTATGTGGAAGACAAGGTCATGGTCACCTACGAGTGGGAGGGACAGTTTGAGGACAGCGTCTGCTCGGCCAATTACTCCAACCTGACGCACTACGGCGCGTCAGCCCTGACCCGCTATTATGCCGCGCATTTTGCGGATGATGAAGCGTATATGGCGAAGGCCGACGATCTGATGTGCTGTGTGGAGGATCAGTTCGTGGTCTGGAAGAAGGCCGCACCGTGGAACAAAAATGATTTCGACACCACAAAATTCCTGACTCCGGCCGGATTGGAGCAGTATAAATGGTATGTGCCGATCGACGCGAGCACCGCCGACATTGCCGAGACCTTCCTTGCCATGTATAAGGCCGGGAGAGGGGAATTACACCTTGCAAAGGCCATGGCGCTGGCGGACGGCATCACCCGTTCCCAGCGGGCGAACGGCATGATCCCGACCCATTGGCTGAGCGAAGAATCGCTGGAGGGCGATAACTTCTGGATCAATTGCATGTTCGTCTCCGCAAGCCTGCTTTCCGAGCTCGGAACATTCTTAGAGGAAAAGAGCGCGACCGAATCCCTGTGAAAAAAGAAAAACACGTTTTTCTGATGCCCGATTACGTCCCGGCGTTCTCCTGCAAGATGGGAGCCTGCCGGGAGGCCTGCTGCGAGGACTGGCCTATTTCCTTTTCGCTCGACGATTATTTCCATCTTTCCACGCTGGACTGCAGCCCGGAACTGCGCGACAGGATCGACCGCGGCGTGCGCATCTGCCTCGAACCGCGTCCCGACCGCTATGCCGAGATCGCCCCGCGCTACGACGGCGACTGCTCACTCCGATTGCCCGACGGACGCTGCGCCCTGCAGGCCGAGCTGGGCGAGGAGGCCCTGACCGACGTCTGCAGGCTCTATCCCCGCGGCGTGAGAAAGGGAGAGGAATACGAGATCTCCTGCGCCAACAGCTGCGAGGCCGTGCTGGAATTGATGTTCGGGAAAAAAGAGCCGATCACCTTTATCCGGCGGGAAATGGAGATCGCCATGCCGCCGGAGGCGGAAAGAAGAGTCGATTTTGAAACGCTGGGGCACGGCGTCGATCTGCGCCTGTGGTTCATCCGCATCATGCAGGCGCGCGCGCTTTCCTTCCCGGAGCGCTTCTGTGCCCTTGCCGACGCACTTTATAAAGCCGACCGCGCCCTGGAAGCGAAGGATGAAAAGGCGCTGGTCGAGATGATGGCGGAGCCGGTGAAAAAGGTGCCTCTCGCGGGAAGCGCCTCGCCGGAGAAGCTTCTGGAGGGCGTGGAAAACGCCGAAAAGCTTCTGGAGATCGTCGATAAAAGGAGCGCGAGCGTCCGCGATTACGGCGAGGAAGCACTTCGGTATTTCGGACACGGTGAAGCGGCGTTCGGGCGTTATCTTGATGCGCGGGAGCGGTTTGAAAAGCTGGTACCCGAATGGGAGATCTCTTTCGAGCACATGCTGGTAAACCACATGTTTCTCTCGCAATTCCCCTTCCAGGACCGCCCGGAGAACTTCAACGAGGAATACATGGCGCTCACAGTGGTCTATACGCTCATGCGGTTCCTCTCCATCGGCTGGTTTGCCCAGCACCCGGGGGAGACGGGCTTTGCCGATATCTCAGCCGCGGCCTTCCGCCTGATCGAGCACACCGATTTCGAACACTATGCTATCCATCTGCTCAAGGAAATGCAGATGAACACCCCGGAAAAGCTCAGCGAATGGCTGATGCTATAAAGTGAATAACCACAGCCGGAGAGGAGACTCTCCGGCTGTGGTTATTTGAAAATTTATGCCTTGACCAGCTTATAGACCGGGGCGGTGAGGCCTTCGACCATGCCGGGAACAGAGGAGACTTCGACCCGCGCCTTCTTTTCAAGGAGCAGTGCGTGGATGATCTGATACGAAAGGACGCTGGCCTGCGGGATGCCGTCGCCCGGGAAGAGGGGACCGACCATGGTGAATATGTCGGCCACGGTGAGCGCTTTGCCTTCATCAAGCGCCTTTTCGACAAGCGAGAGACCTTTTGAGGCGATATCCTCCGTGAGAAGAGCGACTTTGATTTTATCTGAAACGAGGAAACGCATCTCAAGCCCCGCGGGCGTGATGGCCGAACCGGAGTTGGCGGGAAGCTGATCGACGCCGCTATACTCCGTTTCCGGGAAGGCCTCGGGGGAGGTGGCGAGAAAAACCTCGCCCTCGGCGCGGGCAATGAACATCGGCTCGCAGGCGCGGGTTGCAAAGAGGGTATCGGGATGGCCGCTTGCGATCATCACCATCACGTCCTCGCAGGGGTAGTCGGCAAGCGTTTTCATCAGAGCGGCAAGCGGATCGAGACCGGAACGCATATTTTCTTCGACAAGGTGGCACTGGATGTCGCTATAATGCATACTGGAGCCGTCGGGGAGGAGCGGATAGCCCTTGGTCTCACCTTTGGTCTGAGAGGTCAGAACGTGGCCTTTTTCAAGCAGAGAGACGGCGGCGGGGACGAAATCGGTCTTGCCCTCAAATCGCCCGAGCGAGCCGTTTTCCACGAAAGAAAGTTTCCCGTCGGTGGAGACGAAGGGATAACTCCATTCTCTGCCGCCGCCGGAGGGGGTACGGGTGTGCATGATGCCGATGGTACCCGGAAGATCCGCCGCGTCGGTATCACGGAGAAGATCTTTGAGGTTTCCAAGCACCTTGCGGGTGTAGATGGTCCCATTTTCATCCATGGTGGAAAGGCCGATGTAGTAGCCGCCCCAGAAGCCCTCCTGCTTTTTCATCATGTCGATGAGGATCGGCGCCGCGCGGCGGGAGCCGGAATAACCGCAGATATTACACATGGTGCTGCCCCCTTATGCAAAGAGACCAAACCACGAGAGCGCCAGCGTGACGAAGCGCTGGTTGTAGCCGTGGGGATGGTCGTGGAGGAAGGTATAGGACTTGGTCTTCGGCAGGCGTTCAAAGAGCGACTCGACGGTGTCGGGCGGGCAGACGCTGTCATTTCCGCCGCCGGTCAGGAGAACGGGATAATTCATGCGGTAGGCGTGGGTCGAGGTGTCGGCGAAGCCGAGATTGTGATGAGATTCCTTCTCATCCGTGCTTTTGATCGCGTCCGCAAGCACGCCGTAAGCGCCCCTTAAGCCGGCCTGGGGGTAATTGGTGAGGAAAGGCTCGTCGGCGGCGACGCATCTGGTGCCGCGACCAGCGAAAAGCGAGCCCATCAGAAGAGCCGTGCCGCCGCCCTGGCTGGTTCCGTAGAAGGAAACGCCGGAATCCTGCACGGTGGCCTGCGCCCTCGCCCAGTTGACGGCGATCACCGCGTCTAAGAGCCAGTCACGGTAGCCGCCCTTTTTTCCCTCCGCCGTGTTGGGGAGGACAGGCCAGTTGCCGTTTTCCATGCGCAGAGTGTCATCAAAGCCGTTCGGCGTCCAGTAGCCGAGAGGGGAGAGCAGGAGGACGTTGTAGCCTGCGCCCGCCACGTCGGGATGACAGGAAAGCTCCGCGCCGTAGCCCGGCACGTGGACGAGAAGGGGAGCGGGGGAACCGGTCTCCTTGGGGATCCATATCCCCCAGAAGGCGTGGGTCTGATTCACGGTGAATTTCACAATGCGGGCGCTGCTGTGGAAAGCACGGACCATTCCGAGCGGGAAATCCCCCGATATTTCCGTTTCCAGCGTGGCGGCTTCGGCCTCCTTGTGGATGCCCTCGATCCAGGCTTCCAGCTCTTCGTGCGTGGGATAGTATTTTTCGCAGTCGGCAAATTCCATGATGGTTTTCCTTTCGTCTGTTCTTTCAAAGTATGAAAAGATTATACACCTATTTTGCGCGTTTGTTAAGCGGAAATCGACAAGGTATTGACAAGTATGCGCCTATTATGTATTATGGGAGAATAAAAGAAAGAGACAGAGGGGATATGAAGATGAATTACGAAGAACTCCGTAAAAAGACCAATTCCGGCTGGAATACGTGGTATTCCATGTCCATGACCACGCACGTCCTTTTGCCCTACGGCTTCGGCATCCGGCTCATGTTCAAGGATTTTGCCGAGGCGGAGGTCATCCGCGACCTCAAGGTGGGTAACCACGCCCTTCGCCCGGGCTCCCGAAGCTGGGACGGGCGCTACACCAGCCTGACTTTCGAAGCCGGGAAAACCAAAATCACGGTCGAAAGCACCGTAAAGGATGGCGAACAGTATATCCTCGTCACCCCCGCGGGCGACCCTATCCGCTCCGCGGCGCTCATCGCCGAGGCATCTCTCCTCTGGGGAAAAGAGGGGACGCTTTTCCGCAAGGGCGAAAAGCTCGGCGCCTCTTTCGAGGACGGCAAAGACATTTTCCTTTATTCCTCCGGAAAGAAGGATCGTTACGTCTTCCCCGATGCGCACGGCCCCTATATGGCGCTCACGCTTGATGAGCCGGTGGCGGTCTCCACAATTCCCGCCGGGGCAGATGAGGTGAGAAAGCTTTTGGACGAGGCGAAGGCGGCGGTCGTCGCCGAGGAAGCCTCCTACGGGGAAAACGCGGGCGCTTATCGGGCCATGCGGAGCTGCCTTGCCTGGGACACCATCTACGAGCCGGAGCACGACCGGGTCTGTTCCCCCGTCAGCCGGAGCTGGAACGAGACCTGGGGCGGATATGTCCTTTTTGATTGGGACACCTATTTTGCCTCCCTCATGAGCCAGTTCGGGAGCGCCGAGCTTGCCTACCTGAACGCCTTCGCCATCACGAACGAGGTGACCGAGGAGGGCTTCATTCCCAATTTCGGCTCGTCGGATGACAACAAGAGCCGCGACCGCTCCCAGCCGCCGGTCGGGTCGCTGGTGGTGCTCCGCCTGTGGGAGCGCTTCCGCGACGACTGGGTGGTGAAGGAGCTCTTCCCCGCATTTTTCAGATGGAACACCTGGTTTTACGAAAACCGTACCCTGCCCGACGGCACCATGGCGTGGGGCTCCAAGGCGTATAAGCCGCACACCGGACGCTATTATGAGATGATGGACATCGGAAATCTGCAGGGCGCGCGGTTTGAATCGGGTCTGGATAACTCCCCGATGTACGACGACGCGAGCTATGATGAAGCTTCCGGCCTGATGCTTTTATCCGACGTCGGTCTCCTCGGACTTTTCATCGAGGATTGCCGCTGCCTGAAAAAACTCGCCGCCATCGCCGGGGAAGAAAATCAGATCCCGGTGCTGGAAGCGAGAATGAAAAAGGCCGAGGCGGCCATGGAGACTCTCTGGAATCCCGAGACCGGCATTTTCGAAAACCGCGATTTCGTGACGGGAAAATTCAGCCACCGCATTTCGCCCACCAACTTCTATGCCCTCTTCTCCGAAAAGGTGACGGAGGAGCAGAAGGCCTCCATGTCCGAAAAATATCTCCTCGTGCCGGAAGAGCTGGGCGGCGAATTCATGCTCCCGGCCATCGCGCGGCGCGACCCGGCCTTCGGGGATCAGGATTACTGGCGCGGCAGGATCTGGGCGCCGCTCAATTATCTGGTCTATGAGGCCCTGACCGAGGCCGGTATGGAAAAGGAAATGGCGCTGCTTGCCGATTCCTCCCGCCGCCTGCTTCTCAAGGAGTGGGAGGCCGAGGGCCACGTCCACGAAAACTACAACGGCGCGACCGGCTGGGGCTGCGACAAGCCCAACAGCAACAATTTCTACCACTGGGGCGGCCTGCTCGGCTACGTCGCCATCAAACAAAGCGAAAGAGGATAAGATGGAAGAAAAGAAAGCGCGCTTTGACCTCAGCTCCTCCGCCCTTCACATCCTCGCCATGGCTTTCATGCTGCTTGACCACATGTGGGCAACGGTGATCATAGGGCAGCAGTGGATGACCGTGGTGGGACGGCTGGCCTTCCCCATTTTTGCCTTCCTGCTGGTCGAGGGGTTTTATCACACGCACGATATCCGAAAATACCTCAAGAGGATGCTGATCTTTGCCCTCGTTTCCGAGATCCCCTTTGACCTCATGGCCGAAGGAGGGGTCTTTGTCCCCTGCCACCAGAACGTCATGTGGACCTTCCTCATCGCGCTTTTGGGGATGTGGGGGCTCGAAAAAGTGCGGAAAAAGGAGAATGTGTGGGAAAAACTCCTGCTTTCCGCCCTCATCGTCATGGGGACCGTGCTTTTGGGCACGGTGACCTTTGTCGATTACTTCGGCTTCGGCGTGATGATGGTCTACGTCTTCTATTTCTTCCGTGAACGCAAATGGTGGAATTTCCTTTTGCAGTTCCTCTTGCTTCTCTACATCAATCAGGAGCTCATCGGCGGGAGGTGCTTCCCCATCACAGTCGGGAGCTTCTCCTTTGAACTCGCCGAGCAGACCTTCGC
>JAKSPX010000060.1 GCA_024404415.1 Clostridia bacterium
GCGATGCGGGCAGCGCGCCCTACGATTGATAGTGAAATAAACCTTCTAAAACGCATCAAGCAAGAAAGGAAACCTCTATGAAAGCCTACGAACGCCTCATTGCCTACGCCGCTTATCCCACCGCTTCCTCGGAAACGGCGGAAACCTGCCCCTCCACCCCCTCGCAGATCACCTTCGCAAAAGCGCTGGTGGAAGAGCTCAAAAAGATCGGCGTGGAGGACGCTTATCTGAATCCTCTCGGCTTCGTCTACGGCACCATCCCCGCCACCGCCGACTACGAAAAGACCGTCGCCTTTATGGCGCACATGGACGTTGTGGAGACCGTCCCCTACGAGAACATCAGGACCGCTCTCATCGAAAACTACGACGGCGGCGACGTACTTCTTGCCGACGGTGTTTCCGCATTGAAAGTCGAGGACTATCCCTTCCTTCCCCGCTACAAGGGCGACACGCTCCTCGTGACCGACGGCACCACCCTGCTCGGTGCGGACGACAAGGCCGGCGTCGCGGAGATCATGACCGCGGCGGAATACCTCCTTGCCCATCCCGAGGTCAAACACGGGAAGATCCGCATCTGCTTCACCCCGGACGAGGAGATCGGCACCGGCATCCTCCACATCGACCCCAAGGAGCTTGCCGCCGATTATGCCTACACCGTCGATGGCGGTGCTTTCGGCGAAGTGGATTACGAGACCTTCAACGCCGCCTCGGCTGTGGTGAAGATCACCGGCTTCTCCATCCACCCGGGCGGAGCCAAAAACAAGATGAAAAACGCCGCGCGCATCGCCATGGAATTCGATTCCATGATCCCAGAAAGCGAGCGCCCCGAATACACCTCCGGCCGCGACGGCTTCTATCACCTCTGCGACATGAAGGGCGACATCGAATCGGCCGAGCTCAACTACATCCTCCGCGACCACGACCTCGCCATCCTCGAAGGCCGGAAAGCCACCCTTACCCGCGTTGCCGCCTTCCTCAACGCCAAATACGGTGAAGGCACGGTGGAGCTTGTTCTTGCCGACCAGTACCGCAACATGGCCGAGAAGATCCGCCCCTTCCCCTTCCTCATCGACTACGCCTACGACGTCATCCGCGCCCTCGGCGGAGAGCCCTCCGCTCCCCCGGTGCGCGGCGGCACCGACGGCTCGCGCCTTTCCTTCATGGGCGTCCCCTGCCCCAACCTCGGCACCGGCAGCCACAACCACCACGGCAGACTGGAATTCGCCGTTGCCGGTGAGATGGAAAAGTGCTCAAAGCTCATCATCGGCATCGCCGAAAAGTTCGCCTTATGATGTATACCGCCTTTTCCACCGGGTCGCTCTTCCCTTTGGAGCCTGAAAAGGCCGCCATTGTGGCTGCCGACGCGGGCTGCAAGGAGATCGAGCTTTTCGTCAACTGCGATTACGAGCAGAGCGACGACTATATCGACCTCTTCCTGCCGCTTCTTGAAGAACGGGGCATGAAGGTCCACTCCTTCCACCCCTCCCTTTCGGGCACCGAAAGCTACATCCTCTTTTCCAATTACCCGCGCCGCCGCCGCGAGGCACGCCACGCGCCTTCCACCGCCAGGCACCATGGCCCCATCCACGCCGCGTCGCGCCTCGGCGCAAAATGCTTCATTCTGCACGGCCCCGGCCGCCCCGCCGCCTCCTGCCGCGCGCCCTTTGACTACGAGATCGAGGTCTACAAGGAGCTCTGCGCCTACGGCGAATCGGTCGGCGTGGAGGTCTTGCAGGAGAACGTCAAGCTCTTTCTCTCCTCCTTCCCGGAATATTTCCGCATCCTTTCGGAAAAGGTGCCGGAATTGGGCTTCAACCTCGACCTGAAGCAGGCCGCCCAGTCGGGGCAGGAATACGAGGACGTGATCGCCGCCATGGGAAAGAAGATCCGGAACGTCCACATCAACGACCTCGACGCCTCCGGGCGCTGCCGCCTGCCGGGTGACGGGCATCTCAATTATCAGCACGTCTTTGATCTTTTGGACGACGTCGGCTACGACGGCGCGCTGGTGACCGAGGTATACCGCAGCGATTTTGAGGATTACGACCGCATCCAGATCTCGCGGCAGTTCCTCGAAAGCGAGCTTGCCAAATTCCGCATCATCCACCAAAAATTCTCTTGAAATCCACCTCCCTTTGGGGTAGAATAAAGGCAATCAAGCTTCTCCCATCACACACGGAAAGGAGCTTTCGCGGAAGCGAAAGCCACGGGTAACGATGATGAAATGTCCTTTTTGCGGGTACACCGAAAGCCGCGTGATCGATTCACGCCCCACCGATGAATACACCAACATCCGCCGCAGACGCGAGTGCCTCTCCTGCCAGAAGCGCTTCACCACCTACGAGAGCGTCGAGATGCTGCCCATCGTCGTCATCAAGAAGGACGGCAGCCGCCAGATGTTCGACCGCAGCAAGATCATGAACGGCCTGATGCGCTCCTGCGAGAAGCGCCCGGTGCCGGTGGCCAAATTGGAAGCGCTGGTGGATGACATCGAGCAGCGCCTTTCCAACGCCCTGGTCAAGGAGGTCTCCTCCACCCAGATCGGCGAATACGTCATGGAAGGCCTGAAGGAATTAGATGAGGTGGCCTACGTCCGCTTCGCCTCGGTCTACCGCCAGTTCAAGGACGTCAATTCCTTCATGGCGGAGCTCCAGAGACTCATTCAGGAAAAATAAGCACAGGAGAATCAAACTTCGTGAAACTCAACAGAACAGAATTCAGAGATAAAGTATACGCCTGCTGGCTCGGCAAAAACATCGGCGGCACCATGGGCGGCCCCTACGAGGGCAGGCGCGAAATGCTGGATATTCAGGGCTTTTCCACCCCCGACGGCGTTGTTTTGCCCAACGACGACCTCGATCTGCAGCTTGTGTGGCTGGAAGCGGTCAAACGATGCGGCATCAAAGGGGTCAACGCTGGCGTTCTGGGCGAATTCTGGCTCAGCTACATCCACCCCTACTGGTGCGAGTACGGCAGAGGCAAGAACAACATGAAAATGGGGCTCCTGCCGCCTCTTTCCGGCGACGCTTTCAACCCGTGGAAGAATTCCAACGGCGCGTGGATCCGCTCGGAGATTTGGGCCTGCCTCGCGCCCGGCGCGCCTACCGTCGCGTCGAAATACGCCTATGAGGACGCTTCGGTCGACCACGGTCAGGGCGAAGGCACCATAGCCGCCATCTTCTCCGTGACGCTTGAAAGCGCGGCATTTGTCGAAAAGGACATCCGCAAGCTGGTCGAAACGGCGCTCACCGCCATCCCCGCGGATTCGCGGGTCGCCGAAACGGTCAGACTCGTTCTGGATTGCCGCGACAAGGGCATGGACTACAAAGAGGCCCGGAACACCGTGCTGGATTTCAACAGAAATTACGGCACCGGGTGGTTTGAAGCACCCTCCAACATCGCCTACGCCATGATCGGCCTGCTCTGGGGCGAGGGCGATTTCAAGAGATCCATGATCTATGCCATCAACTGCGGCGACGACACCGACTGCACCGGCGGTCTGGTCGGCTCCGTCCTCGGCATCATCGGCGGTACGGCGGCCATTCCCGCCGACTGGAAAAGCCACATCGGCGACGCCATCACCACCATCGCCATTGCGGGCGGCACGCTCTACGGCTTCCCCAAGACCTGCACAATTCTGACCGACGAGGTCTTGAAATACGCGCCCTCCATGCTCCTTGAAAACGGCTCGTCCGTCGAGATCTGGGACGGTGAGACCCAGGTCAGCGAAGAAGAGCTCACGCACCTCACCGACGCCGATATCCACGACGCCGTTTATTTCCCGCACATCCCCAATTCCTTCCGCGTGGATTTCAACTATGCCTCGGCCATCGTCATCCATGAAGAAGAGCCCTCGATCATGCCCTGCGAGACCAGAAAAGTGAAGGTCCGCTTCATCAACAACATTCCCGTCTACGGAAACGACCAGCATTTCCTCAAGCTGCGCTTCCTGCCGCCCGAAGGGTTCACCGTCAAAGGCCCCAAAACCGTGTCGGTCTCCCGCTGGGGCGCCTTCGACGTGGATTTTTACCACGACCAGCCCTTCGCGGAGATCGAACTGGAGATCACCGCGGGTGAATCGGTCGAGCCCTCCAACCGCGTGGTCATTGAAGTGCTCGGCGAGGGCCGCTCGACTGCCGGATATCTGCCCATCGTATTCCTCGGGCAATAGGCGGCATTACGGCTATTCATTTCAAAAACAAAAGCGGCATGCTGCATGCCGCTTGATTTTTTTCAGAAGACATTTCCCGCCACCGCCGCGTCTCCTTCGGAAAGGGTGTGGAGGGTCATGGCGAGCTTTTCCGCCTCCATCAGAAAGACCTCCCGGCTGACGTCCAGTGCCCGCATTGACGCGAGAAAGCCTTCCTCGGCGTGCTCAATGGTCTCGTGGTGCAATATGGTCTCCAGAAAGCGGCGGCTTTTCTGCCACAGGGCCGCCGTTTCCGAAAGCGTTTCACGTGCTTCTTCTTCCTCGCCCTTTTCCGCGAGGGCGATGGATTCCTTCACGCCCGCCTCCGCCCGCACGTTGACGCGCACGACCTCCTCGGAGACGATGGTCGAGACCGCACAAAGGGCAGCAAAGAGCAAAAGCACCGCGCCGAGTCTTCTCATCTTACCTGCCTCCCCTCTCCATTTCCTGCCAGATCAGCCTCCCGCTGTCACTCTGCGCCATGTAAAAAATGTCCTCCGGCTCGTACCCGCGCTCCATGACCGCCGCGCGGAGCCATTCCTCGCTTTTTCCGACCGCCCGCAGCCCGGAATAATTGATCTCCCCCTCGGCGATCAGCAGGTGATATAACCCGTCTTCTCCCTCCGGCCCCTCTTTGCGGATGACGCTTAAATTGCCGCTCGGCTCAAAAATGACGTATCGGAGGGCGGTCACGTCGTTTTCCCCCTGCTCCCTTAATAGGCCGATCAATTCGTCGAGCGAGATGCGGCAGGACAGGAGTCTTTCCCGGTCGATCCTGCCGTCCCGGATGACGATCTCCGGCTTGTCGGCCAGCCAGAAGCGCAGCCGCCGCTTTTTGAGGAGCAGAAAAGAGAGGATCAGCTCGATCAGAACCAGCGTCACCACCGGGATCAGCCCGCCGGTGAGGGGTACGTCGAGATCCTGCATGGGAATGGCGGCCAGCTCGGTCATCATCACCAGCGCCACCAGATCAGAGGGCTCCATCTGCCCGATCTGCCGCTTGCCGAGCACGCGCATGGCGAGCATCACCGCGGTGTAGAGGATGACCGTGCGGATGAGAGGGACCAGCATAGCTTTTGACCTTCGCTTGGGAAAAAGCGCCTTTCTCTTGTTGTTTTTCCCTATTTTTTCCGGATACAATCGAAAATATACCGCTCTTTTTCGCGGAATTCAAAAACAAAATTGACAAATCAGAAGAAGGCTTGTATAATAGTATCCACGCGGTAATCTGTCAGATGACTTCCCGCGATCAATATTGCCGCCCCTCTCCGAGCGACCCAAGAAGGTGTTGATTTTGAAAAAAGCCTTTGAATACCGCGTCTCGCCGCGCTCTCCCTTTGTGATGCTCGCGTTTTTATGCTGCCTTGCGAGCTTCGCCTTCCGCGTGTGGTACATTGCGGATTTCCCGCGCCCCTTCCCCTTTGCTTTCCTGCTCTTCAACTGCATCCTGCCGCTCTTCGCGGTGGTTCTCTACGGCATTTTCGCCCTGCGCAAAAGCAAAAAATGCGCCATCACCGCCTTCCCCTACCTCCTTTTCGCCCTCTACGCCGTTCTCCGCGCCGTTCATCTCTTCAAGGGCTACCGTTTGTGGATCGCCGTGGGCATCTGCGTTATTCTGTCCCTTCTTTCTGTGAAGACCGTCAGAAACCGCGTCGCCGGCAAAACGCCGCTGCTCCTCCTCCACTTCGCCCTGCTCTCGCTTTTCCTTTACTGCCTCTTCAATACCGAGCACAACATCGACCACGTCGCCGTCGCCTCCTTCGCCGGCATGCTGCTCGGCGTGATCTTCTACCTTCTGTCCCTGCACAAATGCGAACTTGAGCAGCGCTTCCGCCGCCGCGGTGACCGCTCTGACGGGCGCAGGATCCGCTCCAAGCCGCCGATGGACAACATCGCTCCCTACATCATGGTCTCCAAGATCGGCGCAGCCAATATGTTCCGCGACGAATTCGAGATCGCCAAACCCGAAAAATACATCCTGCAGAAGCGCAAGGAGGGCTGGAAAAGCTTCGGCCTGATGCACGTCCTGATCGCGGCTTACGTCCGCATGATCTCCGAGAAGCCCGCCGTCAATCGCTTCATCGCGGGTCAGCGCCTCTACGCGCGCGACGACCTCATTGAGATCAACCTGACCATCAAAAAGGAAATGACCGAAGCCGCCCCTGAAACGGTGGTAAAATTCACCTTCAACCCGCGCATGACCGCCAAAGAGGTCTACGACATCGTCAAGGGCGAGGTCGACCAGAACAAATCCGACAAACTGGACGCCGACATGGATTCGGGCGCTGCCATCCTCAACTACATCCCCGGCGTGGTTTTGAAATTCATCATGTGGCTTCTGAAGCTCCTTGACTACTTCGGCCTGCTTCCGCGCGCTTTGACCAAAGTAAGCCCCTTCCACGGCTCCATGTTCATCACCTCCATGGGCTCGCTCGGCGTGCCGCCGGTCAACCATCACCTCTATGATTTCGGCAACCTTCCGATCTTCATCGCCTTCGGCCCCAAGAAAAAGCGCTACACTCTCGAATCCGACGGCAGCATCCGCGAAAAGCGGTACTGCGAATTCACGGCGACGGTGGACGACCGCATCTGCGACGGCTACACCTACGCCCAGGCCTTCAAGGTCATGAAAAAATACGTTTCCAACCCGTATCTTCTCGATACGCCGCCGGAAAAGGTCACCTACGACATTGATTAAATTTGAAAAGCGGAGAAAGCACACGTTGGCTTCTCCGCTTTTCTGAAAGGATAATTTATGAAAGAATTCACCTTTGCCGTCATGGGCGCCGGAAACATTGCCCACAAATTCTGCGACGCCGCAAGGCACGTCGACGGCGTGAAGGTCATCGCCATTGCCGCCCGCGACGGAAGCCGCGCCCGCGCCTTCGCCGAAAAGGAGGATATCCCCGCCTCCTACGAGGGCTACGAGGCCATGCTCAAGGCCGAAAAGCCCGACGCGGTCTACATTGCGACCCTTCCGAACACCCATTTCCCGCTTTCCATGCTCTGCCTTGACTACAAGGTGCCGGTGATCTGCGAAAAAGCCATGTTCATGAACGCCGAAGAGGCCGAGACCGTCTTCGCGCGCTCGGAAAAGGAGGGCGTTTTCGTGATGGAGGCCATGTGGTCGCGCTTCCTCCCGGCCGTCAACCTCGCCAAAAAGTGGCTGGAGGAGGGGCGCATCGGGAAGCTCGTTTATGCCGACACCGCCATCGGCTTCCTCGCGCCTCCCGAACCTGATAACCGCTACCGCGATCCCGCTCTCGGCGGCGGCGCGGCACGTGACATCACCGTTTACACCTACGAGATCACCACCCACGTCCTCGGCGACGGCTACCTCAGCGCCGAGACCGCCATGGTGAAGGATCCCATCGCCGGAGCCGACCTTTCCGATCAGGTCACGCTCACCTACCCCGACTTCATCGCCACCATGTTTACCACCTTCGGCGCGGCGGTCGATGAGCGGATGCTTCTGGTCGGCGAAAAGGGCAAAATGCTCCTCCCCTCGCCCCACCACAAGAATCAGGTCTTCCTCTACGACGCGGAAGGGAACCCGGTCGACGAATTCAAGGGCGATCCGGCTCTCAACGGCTTTGTCTACGAGATCGGCGAGGTCGCCAAATGCGTCCGCGAGGGCAAATGTGAAAGCCCCGTCGTGCCGCACAAGACCACCATCGCCTGCGCGAAGCTCTTTGACGAAATACTGAA
>JAKSPX010000061.1 GCA_024404415.1 Clostridia bacterium
TGCCTTCGCCCGGCGCCCAGAAGACGCCGCGGGTGTGGTTCCCGGTCTCACGGAGGCGGCGAAGAGGCGCGGTATAGTAAGTATCGACGCCCTCTTCCGGCGGCAGCCACATTTCAATAGGTGCGCCGCCGACCGCCGCGGGGATCACGCCCTGCGGGACGCCGGTCAGGCGATAAAGTTCTTTGGCGAAGAAGAGACCCGGCCCGACGGCGCGGATGGGTGGATTGGGAGGATTGTCGAGAATGGTCAGCTTGCGCTCTTTGATGCTTTCCTCATGTGCTTCGACGGCCTTCCGGTGCGCCGGGTCGGGGGAGAGCGATAACCTGTGGAGGACCGGCACGGCGGCATCCCAATGATCGTCCATATAAAAGGCGCGGATCACGGGAAGCGGGGAGGCGGCGTAGGCGACGTCTTCTTGGGTCGTGCGGCCCGCGCCTTCCATGTTGGATTGCCCGGCGAGCAGCCAGAGGTCGCCGACGTATAAATCGGTGAAGGTCATGGAGGAAACATCGTCGGAGAAGGTCACCTCATAAGGGCCTCCGACGGGAAGACCCGTGAAACGGTAGGTGTTTTCCGTTATGCAGGTAAGCTCTCCATGAGAAACGCGGGGCAGACCTTCAAAGGAGGCTTTGAGGGTGACGGAAGAAAAGTCATTTTCATCGCGCTGTAAAAGCGCACCGTTTTTCAGTCCCGTGATCTGCATCAGAGATTCTCCATGGTAAGCTGTCCGAAGACGAGGAAGAGCGGGTAATCCTTGCTGGGGAGGAATTTCAGGAGAGTCGAGCCGTATTTGTCGGTCTCGGCGGTGGTCACATCGTAGACGGTGCCGTCCATCGGGTCGACCAGATGGACTTCACCCGGGATGGCGGTCTTCATGGTCACAGCGCCCGTCCACTCGGTGGTCATCAGATCCTCGGGCTTCCAGTAGGCGACGGCGTAAGCGCCGTTATCCAGACGGAAACCGCCGTAAATTGTTTCGCTGGCCTTGGCAGTCATAATGCCGCCGAGGTGCGGCGCGGGCTCATGGATGAAGATGAGCGGGAGATCCATCACCTTCAATTTGCCGCCGAGGAGAGAGGAGAGGTTCTGAAGGGCGTAATAGGAGGGCTTCGGGGTGTAATTCCCGGTCGCAAGGCCTTCTTCGTTGAAATCCGCGCCCAGAACGCCGAAATAACCGTAGTCGAGGTAGCTTGCAAGGTCGCCGACCTTGCCGTTTAATGCCTCGATCATATCGACGCAGGTGAAGAAGGAGGTGAATTTTACGTCGTTCAAGAGGTCGATGGTCAGGTGGCGGAGGAGCTGCTTTGCCTGGATGCGGGGCGTCCAGTTGCCTTCCCACATGGCGCCGTGGCCGTCCGCGCGGGATTGGGCGCCCGATTCGCCCTGAATAATCTCGGGAGAAATGCCGTGTAAGGCGCAGAGACCGCGCAGAGAACACACCTTCTGAGTCACGTTTTCCTCGGTGTAGGTGTATTCGTGGAAGGTGATGCCGTCGATATACTCGCCCATGCCGGTGGAAAGCGCTTCGTGCATATAATCGACCGTGGCGGTGAAGGTACAGACCGAACCGCCGATGACGTAGCAGTCCTCGTTGCCCTCTTTAAGCGCTTTTGCGGTGTCGATCACGAAGTTCCCGAGGTCGGTCGCGCTGACACCCTTTTTCCAGCACCAGAGTCCGTCCGGCTCGTTCCAGACCTCGAAGTGCTTTACGCGGCCCTTGAAATGGCGGGCAGTCTCAACGACGTAGTTGTGCCAGGCGGTCTTCTGCTCCTCGGTGTAGATCGGCGGGCAGCCGACCGCGCCGAAGATCTCTTTTGCGAAGTCGTCGTAAAGGGCGTTGCCGTAGCAGAGGCAGATCCACGGGAGCATCCCGCGGGAAATGAGGTTGTCGACGATGTCGTCAAGCCACTTGAAATCGTATTTGCCGGGTTCCTTTTCGGTGCGCGCCCAGCCGGACTGGAGGCGTACCCACTTGACGCCGATCTTTCCGAGCTTATCGTAGGCGCGTTCCGGCTCAAAAACGCCGCGGTCGAGCTTTTCAAAACCGATGCCGAGGCGCGATTCTGTCCATTCGGAAGCCGCTTTAGCCTTGAGGCGGCCGATGGGTTGGATACTTGTCATAAAAAGACCTCCCTTGGGATTTTGATTGCCTCTATTATACCAATTCCAGCCTGCAGCTTCTATGGGCAATCTGATGAAGTTTTCAAGAAATCTTACTATTTCGCTATTTGGGGAAAGAGAACTTCAGCTCTTGACAAATCAACGTGTGTCCTTTATGATAAAGAAAACGGCTCCCGCAAAGGTGCCGTGGGGAGGGGAAGATATGGCTGAGTTTTCTTATTTGGCAGGCTATTTCAACAGCGATATCTCCTTCCCGGGGCTTGAAACGTCACGTCCGCGCCTTGTCACGATGTATGAAATGGAATTCTATTTCGAGGAAGGATTTACCAACATCGACGGGGAGTATTATCATATCCCGCCGGGTACGATCCTCTCGGTCTCTCCCGGAGCCGTGCGGTATAGTCGCCTGCCGCTTCGCAACTATTTTATCAAGGTCGGGCCTGAGTGCGAGGAGTTTGCCGCTTTCATCCGCTCCATGCCGCGCTTTTTCGCAAGCGGAATGCTGGATGTTGCGAGAAACGCCATAGAGGAGATCCTTGCGGGAAAGGCGGAAGGAAATCTCTTCCGCGTCAACGCGGGTTTCAATAACATTTTTGCCGCTCTGGAAGAGGAACGGCGTCGCATCCGGGATCCGAAACACGGCGCACGGGTGGAGGAGGCGATCTACTATATGAAAGCCAATCTTCAAAAGCCCTGCACCTTGTCTGAGCTTGCCCGGGCGGTGCATCTTTCGCCGGTATATTTCCACAGCCTTTTCAAATCGGCGACAGGGGAGACGCCGCTTGCGTACCTGACCCGGCTGCGCATCGAAAGAGCCGAGGTCATGCTCCTCACGGGCGATCTTTCACCTGCCGAGATTGCGGAGATGTGCGGCTTTTCATCAGAAACCTATTTTTCGGCAGTTTTCAAAAAGAGTACCGGCTGTACACCCAGACAATACCGTCTCGGGAAAATGAAAGCATACTGGAACGGAAACAAATAGAAAAGAGGCAGATCAATATGTCAAAAATGCGCGATCATTTCTGGGTCTGGGGTCACCCGGAGGGAAAATACAACCACCTTTACGGCAACGAGGACGAATCCCGCATGACGCCGATGGAGGGCGCGCTATACATGGGCGCGCGGAATATGTTCATGGTGCCGGTCGGCGTGCCGGTGAACTGGCGGCAGTACAATAAATCCTTCGTGACGCTTCAGAACGTCGGCTGGTGCATCGACGACGCGGCGGTCGATCCCAAAAGCCTTGAAAAGCTGATCGAGGAAGCAAAGTCCTTCCCCAATATCACATGCGCCGTCTTTGACGATTTTCAGATCTATCTCGAACGCAACAAGGTGCCGGTCGAAAAGTACCGCGCGGTACACGAGAGATTGCACAACAACGGCGTGCGAACGCTTGATATGTGGATGGTCTTATATACCCACGAATTCGGCGTGGATGCAGCGCACGATGAGTGGTTCAAAGACTATATCGACTGCTTCGACGGGGTCATCATGTGGACGTGGAAGGCCTCCGACCTCAGGGATTTTGAGGAAAAATACGCCATTTTCAAGAAACAGACCGAGGGCAAACGGCGCATGCTGGGGCTTGAGCGCTATAATTTCGGCGAAAACGGCAAGGCTTCGGCAGAGGACGCGGCATGGCAGCTTGAAAGATACTCCGACCTTCTCCGCAGGGGAGAGATCGAGGGCATCGTGCTCCACACCAACACCATGGCCGACCTCGACCACCCGGCCTACGACGTGGAGACCGCGTGGATGAAGGAACACGGCGACGAAGAGATATGATCGGTTGAAAAACTGTGTTTTCAACTGGCAACCTATGAGATTAAACGAAAAAACCAAAAAGGAAGAAACATCATGGAAAAAATCAAGAGCTTTACCATTGACCACATGACCCTGCTGCCCGGCGTCTACGTCAGCCGCGCGGACAGTACGCCCTCCGGCGAAGCGATCACGACCTACGACATCCGCCTGACCCGCCCGAATTTCGAAAAGGTCATGTCCACGGGCGAGGCGCACACCATCGAGCACCTCGGCGCGACTTACCTGCGTAACCGCGAAGATTACAAGTCCCGCGTGATCTACTGGGGCCCGATGGGCTGCCGCACCGGCTTCTACCTCATCATGGCGGGAGAGCTCCCGGTCGATGAGATCGTCTCCTTGATGGAGGATACCTTCCGCTTCATCGCCGGGTTCAACGGGGCTGTCCCCGGCGCAAGCCCGGTGGAATGCGGGAACTATTCGGACATGGATCTTCCGGCGGCCAAGGCGCGGGCGTGGAAATATCTGGATATCCTCAAAAAGCACGCATTCTGAAAATGACGAACATAAAAGCCTTCTTCCGCCCGGAAGAGGGCTTTTATGCTGGAAAGAGACAATCGAAAAGACAGAAACGGCGGCTTTCTTTCACCGTGAAAAGGCTTGAATACCGTGGGCAAATGTGGTAAACTGAGGCAAATAAAAAATGGCGGGGTTTCCCGCGTCAACAAAGGAGACGGAACAATGGAATCCATCAAGAAGGAAAATCCGGTCCTCAAAATGCGTCCGTTCAGCGACGTGTACATCGGTACCGGCAACGGTCTCATCAAGAAGAACCTCAAGCGCGGCCTCGACGCCATCGGCGGCCTCCCGAAGTACATCAAGCCCGGCCAGTCGGTCTTTCTGAAGCCCAATCTCACCGCGGCGCAGGAAGAAATGACCGGCGGCGTCACCGACAGCCGCGTCGTGCGCGCGATGATCGAGCTGATCCGCGAGGAATGCCAGCCCGGCAAGATCGTGGTGGGTGAAAGCACCTGCCACGGCGGCGTCACCGCGCGCGATTTCAGGGAACACGGGTACGTGGTGGACTTCGAAAACGAGTCCGACGGCATGAAGCAGTATCCGCTGGAAAACGCTCTCTTCCTCGACGCGCCCTGCCTCCCGAAAAAGGTCGTTGAATCCGACGTATATATTACCCTTCCCGTCCTCAAAAACCACGACTCGGTCTGCGTGACCGCGGCCATCAAGAACAGCTTCGGCCTCATCCCGGCGATCGACCGCCGCGAGGTGCACAGAAGTCACGCCATCGAGCAGACCATCGTCGATATCGCCCGCATCCGCAAGCCCGATCTCTGCATCGTGGACGGCCGCATCGGCATGGAAGGCATCGCCGGCGGCTCCCACTTTGATCATCCGCGCTACGCCAACCGCATCATCATCGGCAACGACCCGGTGGCCGTCGACGTCGTCTGCGCCCACATCATGGAGCAGAATCCCCGCGTCCGCTACCTCCAGTGGGCGGAGGAATTCGGCCTCGGCAACGCCAACCTCGACTACATCAACTTCCACGGCATGCCGCTGGAGGAAGCCAAGGTGCGTTTCATGTCCCCCGCCGAAGAGATCGAAGAGATGACCGGCGGCAAGCTGCACCTCTATGACCTCGGCTCCTGTTCCCGCTGCCGCGCCACCGCGCAGGGCACGCTCCACCGCTTCCATTCCCCCGACACCGTATTAAACGAGGCCGACATCCTCTACGGCCCCGGTGAATGGGATATCGACGAGAAGGACAGAAGCAAGGTCTGCATTCTGGTCGGCGACTGCATTCAGGAGAAGTACCGCAAGCTCGGCAGATGGGTCCCCGGCTGCCCGTTGGATGAAAAGGCCTATTTTGGCGCGCTCAACGATCTGCACGTGGTCTGCAACCGCTGTGAGCTCACCGTGAAGGAATTCATCAAAAACCATACCGACGAGGAACTGGCCTTCCTGCGCATCCTTGCCTCCAACAAGACGGTCTATAAGGGCAGAGACAATCAGGCCGCGGCCACCGATTATACCCTCTGTGTCGGCGCCTGCCAGATGGGCTACGCCTGGCACCACAAGAAACGCTCGGCGGCTGAATTCATCGACCGCGGGCTGGATCTGGACATCAACGACATCGTCGGCACCGTCAACTGCCACAAGGTGACGGTGGAACAGATCGAAGAGGTCTTCCAGAAGCTCAAGGCGCACCACGACGCACACAAAAAATAACCAAAGATCGGGGGATCCCGCGTGAAAAAGTATCTCATCAGCGAAGAAGGTAAATTCTATAAGGCCAACCTCCACTGCCATACGAAGGTCTCGGACGGCGAACTGACGCCGGAGGAGATGAAGGCGCTCTATCTCCAAAACGGGTATTCCATCGTCGCCTTCACCGATCACAACCATTTTGTGACGCACAACGACCTGACGGACGAGCGCTTTCTGGCCCTCAACGGGGTGGAAAATGCGGCGGATGAGGTGGGAAAACCGCGGTTTTACGACCGGTGCTGCGACGTGTGTTTCATTGCGCTTTCGAGAGAGCGGAAGCTCCATCCCCTGCAGGATGAAAACGACGTGAAGGGCGACGGGGAGTATGCCCCCTTCGTCTCTCCCTACACGCCCGAGGGCGTCAATCACATGATCGCGACCGGCGTGAAAAACGGCTTTTTCGCGACCTACAACCATCCGACCTGGTCGATGGAAAACTACACGCGGTACATGGCCTACCACGGCATGCACGCCATGGAGATCTTCAATTATTCAAGCGCCGTGGACGGCTACAACGAATATAACCCCGATATTTACGACGATAAGCTTCGCGCGGGAGAAAAGCTTTTCTGCATCGCGACCGATGATAACCACAACCGCGCGCCGCATTCCCGCCACTGGGATTCCTTCGGCGGTTTCACCATGATCAAGTCCCCCTCGCTTTGCTATGAGGATGTGACGTCGGCGCTCCTGAAGGGCGATTTCTACGCCTCCCGCGGCCCGATCATCAAGGCGCTTTGGCTCGACACCGAGGACGGGAGCATCCATCTGGAATGTGAAAAAGCCAAAAAGATCGTTCTGACCCGCGGCGGCCGCCGCTGCCGGGCGATCTACGCCGAGGAAGAGGGCGTGGAGTACCTCACCGAGGTGAAATGCAGCGTCAACCCGACGGATATCTATTTCCGCGCGACGGTCTTTGACGAAAACGGCATGACGGCCGATACCAATGCCTATTACGTCGACTCGCTGGGAATAGACTTCTCCCGTCAGATCTATGAGGAATAAAAAAACGGGTATTGCGTAAAATCGGGAACTCCCGTCAACCGATTTTCGTCTATATACTATCATTACCATTTTGGGAGGTCAAAAACATGAAAAAAATCATCGCACTTCTCGTTCTCTCCGCCATGCTTCTCTCTCTCGCTGCCTGCTCGGGTAAAGCGGAGGAAGAAGACACGCCGGTCATCGACGACGGCGCCGCTGCAGGCGGCTGGACGGTCAACGCAGACGAGGAAGGCTCCATTCCTGACGACGTGAAGGAAGCCTTTGATGCGGTGCTCGAAGATATGGACGGCGCCAAGCTGGAACCGATCGCTCTGCTCGGCACGCAGGTCGTTGCCGGCACCAATTCCCTGATCCTCTGCAAATCCACCCCTGTGACGCCCACCGCGGGAGCCAAGTGGGTTCTTGCGAGACTCTACGCCGGTGTTGATGGAACCAATGAGATCAAGACGGCCGACTTCAATTTCGCTTCCTACCGTGACGCGGAATCCGAAGGCGTTGAAAAGGAAGCGCTCTGCGGCGGCTGGCACGTCGCGGACGAGATCGCCGAAGCCACGCTGGACGAAAGAGCACAGGCGGCTTTTGACGGCGTGACCGCAGGTCTCATGGG
>JAKSPX010000062.1 GCA_024404415.1 Clostridia bacterium
TTCGATGACCTTGGCGGCCTCGGCAACCTTGATGCTCTCGGCGCGGTGAACACCGGCGTCCACGACCAGTTCATAGACCTTGGCCACGCAGTCAAGCGTCTCCTCGTCCATGCCGGAGACGATCTTTTTGATGGTTTCAAGGCGATGGACTTTATCGCCGGGGTTGATACGCTCGGGCGAGTAACCGATCTTGAAATCCTCGCCGCATTTGAGGCCGGATTCCTTTTCAAGGATCGGCACGCAGACGTCCTCGGTCACGCCGGGATAAACGGTGGATTCAAACACCACGATGGAGCCTTTGGTGAGGTTGCGGCCGAGGATGCGGCTCGCGCCCTCGACAGGCGTGAGGTCGGGCGTATGGTCGTCGTTGACCGGTGTCGGCACCGCGACGATTTCGCTTCGCGGAGCTTGGTTTCATCCGCCGTGAAGTCGACGGTGGTCTTCTTAATGGCTTCGTCGCCGTCCTCTCTTGTCGGGTCGACGCCGGACTTATAGAGTTCGATCTTCGCCGCGTTGAGGTCAAAACCGACAACGTCGACCTTTTTAGCAAACGCCACGGCGATGGGCATGCCGACGTAACCGAGCCCCACCAGCGAGAGCTTTTCTTCTTTGTTGACTAATTTTTCGTAAAGATTCTTGAACATGGTCATTTCCTTCTTTTATTTGGTCAGTTCCCTGATTTTTTTTAGATATGCGTCGATAACGACGGTGCGGGAGAAATTCGCTTTGATGTAGTCTCTCCCCTTCTCGCCCATTTCCCGGCGCGATTCATTGGGAAGCGCAAGGAAGCGTTCGATGGCGGCAGTGAGCTCATCGACCTTTCCGCCCGGGTAGATATACCCGCTCTCGCCGTCCCTGACCGTCTCCCGGCAGCCGGGGTTATCGGTGGTGATAATGGGTCTTCCCGAGGAGGCGGACTCCAAAAGGACATTGCTCATCCCCTCGCCATAGGTGGAGGGGTGGATGGTGGCGTGGGAGCGCGCAAGGTAGGGTCGGACGTCCTTCTGACTGCCGCGGTAATAGACGACGCCCTCTTCTTCAAGCGCCTTCAGGTCGGCTTCGTAATGGGCCTCGGTCGGCTCGATGAAGCCAAGCATGTTGAATTCCGTCGCCGGATAAGCCTTTCGGATGCGCTTGGCGGCCTCGATATAATCGTCCACACCCTTGTCGTGGAGGATCCTGCCGACGTAGTTGAAGACGACCTTTTCACCCGTTTTACCGTCTCCGCCCGTTGGATAGGGTTGAAGAGGGTATCTTTCGGTGTTCACGCCCGAGCCGGGGATGAGGTGATACTCCCCTTTCACCATGCCCATCTCCTGCGCGAGGCGCATATTGGTCTCGTTTTGGAACATCAGGCAGGCCGAACGGCGGTAGGCCGCGCGGAAAAGCGCCATGATAAGCGCCTTTTTGACCTTTCCTTCATTCTGCACGCTCCCGAAGCCGGTCAGGTTGTTGATGACCGGGATACCGAGGACGTGGGAGGCAAGGCTGGCGTAGACATTGGGCTTGGCCGTGTAGGTGAGCACCACGGTGGGGCGGTACTTTCTGAAGACGCGGTAATGATGCAAAAGCAGCTTGCCGTCGTTTAGGATGTTGGTGCCGCGCCGGTCGATGAAAGGATCATCATAGATGAAGGGAATATCCTTCATCAACTCGAATTTTTCGCCGTAGGGGCAGGAGATCAAAACCTCGTAGCCCTCCGCAATCAGGGCCTCAATGACCTCCTTGCGGAAGCAGTAAATATCGTCGTCGTTATTGGTCAAAAGGGCGATCAGTTTCTTGTTTATTGCGGTCATATAACTTCAGCTTTCATAGGTTCTTCCGCCTTATCCGCGTAATCCTTGCCGAGGACGGCGAGGATCGTTCGCAGCATGGTGCTGATCTCGCCGAAAAAGCGGAAATTCCGGACGGATTCCAGATTGTAGACCATTTTGCGCGGAAGGATCTCTTCCACGTAGATCCTGTCGACGTCTTCGACGTCCTTTAGGAGCTTCGCCTCACCCTTGAAACGGATGCTGGCCTCCGAGGTGATGCCTGCGGGCAGAAGGAGGGTGGCCATCATTTCATCCGTGTATTTCCCAACATATTTCGGGACCTCCGGGCGGGTACCGACGAAGGACATATCGCCCTTTAATACGTCAAGGAGCTGCGGGAGCTCATCCAGACGGTTTTTGCGGAGCTTTGCGCCGATCTTTGTGATGCGGCTGTCGCTGCTGACGGTGATCTCGGAGCCGATGCGGTCGGCATTTTTGACCATGGTGCGGAATTTATGTATGCGGAACGTCCTGCCGTAGGTCGTGACGCGCTCCTGCCTGTAAAAGACGCCGCCCGGCGAATCAAAGGCGATGAGAAGGGCGATGACCACCATGGGGATGAAGAGAAGCACCTGAAGCACCAGAGCCGCGAGAAAATCGAAGATCCGCTTGAGGATCAGCTCCGCGCGGCGGGAGGCGAGAATGGAATAGTATTCCTTCACCGCGTCCGTCTGCATATTTTCCGGGAGTTCCTCCCACTTCTTCCAAACCATGGCTCTATGTGTCCGAATTTTGCTTTATTTGAGGTAAGGCTTTACTGCCTCGGTGTAATTCCTGATGATGTACTCCACGTCCTCGTCCGAGAGGAGAGTGTGTAGGGGAAGCGTGATGCAATTGGCATATCTTTCATACGCATTCGGGTAATCCCGGATATCAAACCCGAGGTTTTTATACGCCGTGTGCATCGGAAGCGGCTTATAGTGGACGTTGGCCGCAACGCCTCTCTCGGCGAGGGTGCGGATGATGTCGTTCCGTTCCTCCGGCGTGATGCCCGGAACGCGGGTGATGTATAAATGCCCCGAGGAGGTGTGATCCTCCGTGTAGTGCGGCAAAGTTTCGATTCCGAGCGGCTTGAAGGCTTTGTCATAACGTGCGATGATCTGCCGCCGCCTTTCAAGCATGCCGGGATAGCGTTCAAGCTGGGCAAGCCCCATGGCCGCCATGATGTCGGTCATGTTACATTTATACCACGGCCCGACGATGTCGTATTCCCACGCGCCGATGACCGTTTTGGCCAGCGCATCCTTGGACTGTCCGTGCAGCGAATAAAGCTGGAACTGGCGGTAGATCTCCTCGTCGTCGATGCCATCCGGGGCGACCCACGCGGAAGCGCCGCCCTCCGCCGTCGTGAAATTCTTGACGGCATGGAAGGAAAAGTTAGTGAAATCGGCAATCCTGCCGACCTTTTTCCCCTTGTATTCCGCACCAAGGGCGTGTGCCGCGTCGGCGATGACGGCGATCCTGCCGAGCGCTCTCTGGAATCTCCCGGCGAGATCATCCTTCTCCGACGGCCTGAAAAGGTGCTTTTTTTCTTTAACGATCTTGAAAATGCGGTCGTAATCGCAGGGGATGCCCGCAATATCCACCGGGATGACCGCCTTGGTGCGTTCGTTGATGGCTTCGGCCAGAGCGTCGTAATCCATCTCCAGCGAGTCCTTCGTGCAGTCGATCATGACGATCTTTGCCCCGACGTGGTCGACCACCGACGCCGTTGCGGTATAGGTGTAGGCGGGAACAATGACCTCGTCGCCCTCGCCGATGCCCAGAAGGCGAAGGGTAAGCTCTCCCGCCGCCGTCTGACTGTTGAGGCAGACAAGGCGATCGACGCCGACATACGCGGCGAGAAGTTTTTCCAGCTTTTTGGTCTTGGGACCTGTGGTGATCCAGCCCGAGCGGAGCGTATCCACGACCTCGGCGATCTCCTGCTCCGATATATCCGGCGGGCTGAAGGAAATGACCCGTTTTTCTTCGTTTTCGTTCATTTTGTTTCCTCTTTCGGCGGACTTTTGCCCCGTTTTTCCCCTGCGGCGCGTCCGCTTTCTCAAAGGCACATAATGCCACACTTATATTCTTGTTATTGTACCACATTCCACGCATAATTGCAATCTCAAAAAGACCTTTTCCTCGCCTCTATATCCGGAAATTTTCCGCATTCTCCACAAGGAGCAAAGCGGAGGCACATGCCTCCGCTTGATTTCGTGTTGGTTTATGTCTTGCTTATGAATTTATCGCGGTACTCCTCTCCGTCGAGGAAGGCTTTTCCGTTCCAGTTTCTTGTCGGAAGCGGCGATGCGGGCGCGTGGACGGCGAGGATATGTTCCCCGTCGTCGACCGAGGCCATGATGCTCCCCTTCTCAAGCGCAAGCTCTGCCTTTTGCGGCGTTACGCCGTCCATTGAGAAGAAGAACGCGACAAAAGCGTTTCCGACCTCCCCGAGATCGATCTCGCGCTCGTCGCCCTCGTAAAAGACGACGTCAAGGTAGCGGCGGGTCTCATCACCGACGAATCGCCGGTGCAGGTCGGGCTTGCTTTCGATGATGACCTGCTCCTCCCCGCTCTCACGGGTCGAAAAGGCACACTTTCTCCCCTCAAACTCTGCGCCGAGTAACTTCACGCAGAGGGTCATATCCCCATCGCGGAACTCCGCGGTGTCACCCGCAATATTCCACTTTCCTTCGGTCTCGCCGCCGATTTCGATGCGGACACGAAGGTCGTAGCCGCGGATGGTGCGGTTTTTGATGAGGTCGAGATTGCAGTGCGTGTCGCCGCCGTTGTCGACCAGATCGGCGGTGACAAGCGCGTGGCCGCCACTCTGGGCGGTGGTGAACATGCCGGAGGAGAAATCATAGAGGTCGTGGAGGATGGTGGCGCTCACAAAGCGCGTCTTCTCCCCGCCCCAGAAGCCGAGAAGGTTGCGGCGCTGGTTCCACGTGCTGGTGACCGCCCAGGAGGAAAGGACATACTCCTCCTCCATGTGCATGAAGGCCGTGTTGTCCGCCGGCGCATGGATATCCGGGCCGGTGGTGAGGCTCAGAACGTCGTCGTGCGGCGCGGAGGCGCGGAAGGCCCCGCGGAATTCCTCCGGGCAGCAAAGGTCGACATAGGCCCACGCGGGCTGATAAACAAAGGGCGAGGCCAGCTTCACCTCGTGCCCGAGCGCCTGTTCGAGGAAGGAAAGCGTGTTGTTGGCCGTGAGCCAGGTGTAGCTTCTGGCGTTCGGGCCGCACCACTGGCGGGTCGGGGCGTGGAAGTGGCTGCTCACCGTCTGCCACGCGTCGTGAAGCATCTCCTCCGCCATCGCCTTTACCTCCGGGTCGCGGACGTTGGTTTTGATGCGGGTCAGATCCTCAATGGCGACCGCGGTGTAGGTGGCGCTGTTGTATTCGGCGAAGGCGCCGCCGTTTTCGCGGGTATAGTGCACGGATTTTTCAAAGCGGCGCTTGCCGTAGTCAAAAAGCCACGGCCAGTCAAGAAGCTGACCTGCGTGCAGGGTGACATAGGAGCCCATGATGGAGATGTTGGTGTAGTCGGGCGTCATGTTGCGGCGGTAGATGGAAAGGCAGGCGTGGCGGAGCGTGTCGGCAAGATACATATAAAGCGCGTGGGAGATGCGGTCGGCATGGAATTCCAGCACCTGCAGGATCCCTTTGCCGCAGAAATCGGCCCAGTTCCAGTCCGGCGGGCTCATTTTATCCAGCGGCTCCTCCATGTACCAGCTCCAGATGCCGTAGGTCTTGTTGGAGGGATCCTTGTCCTGTAAAGATGCGGCGTGCCAGAGAATTTCCTCGGCGCGCTTCAGGTCGGCCTCCTCCCCTGTTGCGAGCAGCGCCGCGGCGTATTCAAAGGCGGAACGGGTGCCGTGCACCGTGACGTTTGCGAGGGTGGTGTGATAATTGGCCCTTGCGAGATATTCTCTTGTGCCCTTCCACTCCTCATCGTAGAGCGCATGCTGTTTTTCCAGTGCCGCAAGGAACGCGGCGCGGTCTTCTTCGCGGATCTTCATAACGTTTTCCTCTTATATCGCCCGGCGTTCTTTGAAATACATGCCCCAGCTCAGAAAGAGCTCCGGCAGATCGTAGACCGAGAGGCCGTTTGCTTCCACCACCGTGCTCTCGCCGGGGGATTCCTCGGTGAAGGTCTTCCACGCCGTCAGAAGCTCTTGGTTTTCCTTCACGCCCGCAAGCTCGAAGACGTGTGCGAGGCGGGCAAGGTCGGAGGAAAAGCCGGTCACGACATTGTATTTCCCGACCATGATCTCGTCATGCGACTGATGCCCGCCGAAGCCGAAGGAGCACATTCCGTCGTTGACCAGCATATCGGCGTAGCGCTCGATGATGGCCAGCGCCTCCATTTTGGAGCAGTTATCGATATAATAGACGTCGGTATGGAGTTTCCCGGCCTCCTTTTCATCCTCCTCTTTCGTCGGGAGCTCGAGGATGAAATAAAGTGCCTCCGGGTGCTCCGCAATGAAGCGGCGGCAGAGCTCGGTCAGTTTGTCGGCGTTGACGTTGGACGTGATGCGGTCCGATTCGATCTTATACCCTTCGAAGAGTTTTTCAGGGAAGGGCACACGGGAGCCTTTGCGCAGTTTTAACATGATTTTATCCCCTTTTTGATCCGCTCAAGGCGGTTTTTTGCGTTTTTATTCTTTGATTCCGAAATAGATCCAGCGGCCGTCGATATCCTCGAGGACAAATTCCTGATTGTGATAATCGGTCTTGTGGAGCCTCTGGACGATCTTCGCGCCCCTGGCCTCGTATTCGTTCTGAAGCGCCTTTTGGTCGCGCACGATGACATAGGCGTCGCCGCCGTAGCCGTAAAGCTCACGGTTGGGGACGACCTTCTGCCCATTCGACTGTGTCAGGATGAATTCCACGCTGTCCCGGTAAAGGCAGATGTGCTTTTCCTTCGCGCCGAGGTAATCCACGCGGCGGAAGCCAAGAATATCGTGATAATATTCCGCCGTTTTTTCGATATCCGGCGTAGGGAACACGGAATGGGACATGCAGAGCTCCATATTCCCCTTCTTTTCAAGCCACGCCTCCCGCGTAAGGCAGTAAACGGCGGTCAGTTCGCCCTCCGCGTCGGTATAGGTTTTTTCAAACTTTGCGCCCCACGACTCGGCGGTCTTTTGGGAGGGGAGATTGGTGTTCTTCATATAGGAATAGATCTCCCCGAAGGGCATATTCCGGAAGGCCCAATCGCGCACGGCCGAAGCCGCCTCTTTCGCGTACCCCTGCCTCTGCTGATCCCTGCGGATATGGTAGCCGATCTCGGGTCTGATCGTGCCGTCGATTAACTGCATGGTGAGCCCGGCGTCGCCGATCATCTCCCCCGAATCCTTGAGGCACACCGCCCACAGGCCGAAGCCGAAGGTCTTATACCGCTCGATCTTCCGCGTGATCCAGCCCCGGACCCGCTTCTCGTCGAAGACATAGGAGTAATGCTTCATAATGTCGGCATCCCCAAGCACCCGGTAAAGGGCCTCAAAATCCCCCTCGTTCATCTCCCGGAGCAAAAGTCTTTCTGTCTCGAGACGCACGGTCATTGCTCCTTTCTTCCCTCGATGATCATCGAAAGCGGGTACCCTTTGTGGTCCAGATTTTCAAAGCCGCCGCTGATGTCGTAAGCATATTCGCGGAAACCCGTGATGACCAGCCCGTTTTTCGTCATGCCCTCCATGATCTCGGAAAGCGGGTGGGTGTAGTCGGTGAAGGTCTTGGAGGGGTAGGTTTTCCCGGTCATATAATACATCCCCTCGTTCCCCGTCCACTCGTGCTCAAAATAGGAATAGTGACATTCGATCGGGTGCGCGGGGTCAAAATCCGGCTCGTCTTCGGCGGAGATCATGTTGGTGAAGGGGTGCTGTTCGTGAATAACGATGACCGCACCGGGCTTCATGCATTTGGAAACCACCCTGAAAAAGCGCTCAAGATCCCGAAACCAGCAGAGCGCGCCGATG
>JAKSPX010000063.1 GCA_024404415.1 Clostridia bacterium
GCCGGGAATGGCGACGACGCGCCTTCCTCCCGCCGTGACCGAAAGCCACGGACGGGCGTGCGGCGTGGCGTAAAGCGAACGGAGGAAATACCAGGAGTCCTTCCGCCCGGTGACCTTTTCCATCGCGCGGCCGATGGCGCGGGCATACTCCTCCTCGTTGTGCTGGCCGAAGGCCCAGGGAGAGGTCACGCCGGTCGCGTCGATGCCGACGTTTTTGAGGATCTGAAGGGCATAGGCGATGTAGGGCGTGAGCGTTTCGGCTGACTGCTCATCGCACCAGTCGTCCTCGCGCACGTCGAGCATGACTTCTTTTTCAATGTCCCAGACGTTATGGTGGGTGTTGATCTCGGGGCAGAAATCAAAGGTCTTCCCGAGACGCTGATCGGCGATTTTTATCCAGCGGCGGACTTCCTCGTCCGGGATGCCGGGCATGGGCTTATCGATCCTTCCGACGCCGCCGGGCACCGGGATGATGCTGAATTTGCCGGCAATGCCGTATTTTTCAGCCACGTCCGCAAAGCGTTCCAGGAATTCCACCGGAACGGTCTTGGGAAGGTCGCGGCCATCCTGCGTCTTGTGAGTCAGATTATGATGATAATATACCGAAACAAGCGGCGCGGGATCGTCGATAATGAGCGAAATAGGCGTTTTCATGGGGTTTCTCCTTTGTTTTCAAGTCGTTAAAGGTATTGTATCACGTTTTCCCACCCGGGACAAGCAGGATATTTTCATTTGTCATTGACAGATACCCTGAAGTTGGGGTATGATGATAAAAAGGGTTAAGGGAACAAAAGGATAGGATCATCTTGCCATCATGCTGCAGGGCGGCTGCCGCTTTGCCCCGACCCACGGCGTTCAGGACAATTCCCCCGCCGAAAACGTCATCGCCATGTATCAGGCGGCGCACGATTTCGGCCGCCATTGATGCTATTGAAAGGAAAATTCACCATGTCGTCACTTGTCGTTACCTATTCCCGCTCCGGCCTTTCCCGCGCCGCCGCGGAGAAGATCGCTTCCGCCCTTCACGCCGAAACGCTTGAGATCTCCGACGGGAAAGCCTACAAGGGCGCGTGGGGCTATTGCGTCGCCGCTGTGGTCGGACTCAAAAAGAAGCTCCCGAAGCTCCTCCCCTACAAGACTTCTCTGCCGCTTGGCGATTATGAAAAGATCATCCTCGTCTCGCCCGTGTGGTGTGAAAACGTGTCGCCCTTTATCCGCGCCTTCCTTTCGGAAAACAAGGACGCCATGAAAGGGCAGGTCATCCCGGTCATCACCCACATGTCCGGCATTTCTTATCTCGACAAGGTCGAAGCCATGATGAAAGACACCGGAAAAGACTGCCCCCTCGCCCTGTCGCTCCAGACCAGAAACCACGATTGGGTGAAAGACACGGAAGAATTTCTGCAAAAGCTTTTGTGAGGAAAGATATATGCTTGACCAAAAAGGGTTTGACCTCTGGGCGGACGGCTACGACGCCTCCGTCGGCCTCTCCGACGAGGAAGGCACCTATCCCTTCGCCGGGTACCGTGCGGTATTGAACGCCGTTTATAAAGCTATCATGGAAAAGCCGGGCGCACGGATCCTGGACGTCGGCTTCGGGACGGGGGTCTTGACCTCCCGCCTCTATGAAAACGGCTTTGAGATCTGGGGGCAGGATTTTTCAGGCGAAATGCTCTCCATCGCCCGCGAAAAAATGCCTCTGGCGCACCTTTATCAGGGCGACTTTTCCCAAGGACTCGCGCCGGAGATCCTTGAAAATAACTACGACTTCATCGTCGCCACCTATTCGCTCCACCACCTGACCAACGGGGAAAAGATTCCTTTCATCCGCACGCTCCTCTCGCTACTTGTCCCCGGCGGCAAGCTTCTCATCGGCGACGTGGCGTTTGCCTCTGAAGCCGCTCTTGATACCTGCCACAAAGCCGCAGGCGACGAATGGGACGATGAGGAATACTATTTCACATACGATTCCTTCAAAAAGGAATTCCCCGCCGCGCAGTTTGAAAGCTTTTCTCATTGCGCGGGCCTTCTGACTCTCACCGCCTTCCGCCCCATGCTTCGCCGGAAGCAGCAGCTCACGCACGAAGAATGCCTTGAGGTTCTCAAAAGCGAGCCGCGCGGCGTGCTTTCGGTCCTCGGCGACGGAGGGTACCCCTACGGGATGCCGATGAACTTCTGGTATGATGAAGAAAGCGGCCATATCTATTTCCACGGCGGCAAATCCGGCCACAAGATCGACGCCATCGAAAATTGCGACAAGGCTTCCTTCTGCGTTTACGACGAGGGCTACCGCCGCGAGGGCGAATGGGCGCTCAACATCAAAAGCGTCATCGTCTTCGGCCGCATCCGCCCCGTCACAGACTACGACCGCGCCATGGAGGTCAGCCGCCTTTTAAGCTACAAATTCATCTCCGACAGCGCCTATATCGAGCGCGAGATCAAAAACTACGGTTCCGGCACGCTCTGCCTTGAGCTGATTCCGGAATACATGACCGGCAAGCTGGTCAACGAATCGTAAAAGCACAGAAAGGCAGCCCATGAACTGTATCACTCTGACCCTCAACCCCGCCTTTGACGTCCACTGCGCGGGCGAAAGCTTCCTTGCGGAGCATGAAAACTTCGCCGACATCCTCTCGGAGGAGGCGGGCGGCAAGGGCATCAACCTCGCTCGCGCGCTCATCGCCGGAGGCACACCCGGGAAGGCGCTCGCCGTCCTGGGAGACGAAAATGCCGACGCCTTCCTCTCCCTTCTGAAAGCCGACGCACTCGACCTCCTGACCCTCCGTGTTCCCGGCCGCATCCGTGAAAACATCACCCTGCACGTAAAAGACCATAAGGAGACCCGCCTTTCCTTCCGCGGTTTTGACGCGCCCATTGGCTTACTTGAACGCGTTACGGCACTTCTGGATGCCGAGCTGGAAAAAGGCGACGTTCTGACCTTCACCGGGAGCGCCACGCCGGGTCTTGAAAAGGGCGAATTGAAGGCGTTTTTAACGCATTTCCGTGAAAAAGGCGTGAAGATCGTGATCGATTCCCGTTCCTTTGACCTTTCCGACCTTCTCATCCTCCGTCCATGGCTCATCAAGCCCAACGAGGAGGAGGCCGCCGCCCTCTTCGGGAAGCCGGTCACCTCGTTTGAGGACGTAAAGGACGCGGCGCGCACTCTCTCCGAAAAAGGCATTGAGAACGTCATGGTCACCCTCGGTCCGCGAGGCATTCTACTCGCCTCTCACGGTACGCTTCTTTCGGCGGTACCGCCCGCCATCACGCCGCTTTCCACCATCGGCGCGGGCGACAGCACCATCGCGGGCTTCATCACGGGGCATATTCTGGGCGAAACGCTTCCCTCCGCCCTTGCCCGTGCAGCCGCGACCGGGAGCGCCGCCTGCCTCACGCCGGGTTCCCGTCCACCTAAAAAAGACGACAACGAAAGACTCCTTCCGCTCACAAAGATCAAAGAGTATAAATAAAAGACAAAGCCGCCCTTACGGGCGGCTTTTGTTATGGATATAATCAGAGTGCGTTTCTCGCGGCGAGATAGCCCCAGTTATAGGCGTTCGGGCCGATGGATTCCTGAACGGTATACTCGTTTTCGCAGGGATAACGGTAAATATCCAGATAGCTTTCGGCTCCCGGCCAGGAGTAAGCGCCCGGATAGAGTCTGCCGTCGCGCAGGGCGAAGAGCAGTTCGCCGTTGGTGTTGTTCCAGTCGTGCGGCCCGAAAATGGTGATGCCGTCCGGCGCATCCTGCCCGGTGAGGCGGCTGTCATGGTGCAGGATATTCACCGGGCCCTTGATGCCGACGCCGGTGGTATAGCACATATTGGTCGGGTTGGCGCCCGCGGCAAACTGCGCCGCGTCGATCGCCGAAGCGAGGTAGCGGGGATCGCCCGTGAGATAATGGGCGCGCATCAGTTCCACGTTGTGGGGAATGGTATAGAAGCTCGCGTAGGGGCCGGTGCGGGTGGATTCCGGGTCGGGCGTGGTGAGGCGGAAGGGCGTCTTGGAGGCAAAGCTGACCGAACGCTCCGCCGCGTCCACAATGGTCTTCACACAAGCCTGTTTGACCGCCGGGTCGCCGACGCCTGCCGGGAGCGTGGCGTAGACGAAAGCGGCTTCGTAGCTCTTCGGGTCACGAAGGGCGCGGTAGATCTCGTCGCAGTCCTTTCTGCCGGTCAGGCGGAAAAGGTCGACGGCGGCAAGCTCTCTCTGCCTGATAGCGCCCGCCTTGGCGCGCCTTGTCCAGGAATGGCCTTCCGAGGCGAGCTTTTCGGCATATTCTTTTTCCGCCCAGTCAAAGGCTCTCACGGCGCTCTCCTCATAAACGTCGGCCAGATTTCGGTCGGAACGGCGGAGAGCGTAGGCAGCACGGGCGGCGGCCGCCGTGTAATAATAGGCGGACCAGAAGTCCGGCGCGTAAGCATAGGAGGTCCAGGAATCCTGCCAGCCGCACTGGCCGAGGATGGGATGCTCCACCTGCTCCACACCGCCGCGAATGCCGCCCTCGGGCGTCTGCATCCGGCGGTAATGGTCGATGTTATAAAGGCCTTCATTGAGGATATCCGGGAGACCGTTGCCGCTTTCGGGAATGGAGAGCTTGAGCGCATCAAAGAAATCCGGGAACATGAGGTAAAGTTCTTCGCCCATGAGGGTCGCGTGGAGGTGCTGGATGCGGCGATCCCAGTCGCAGGCGTCGAAATAACCGCCCCAGGCGTTCTTCACTTCGACGGTGGTGGCTTTGCGGACAAGATTGCCGAAGTTATTATGGTCGGTTCCGTAACAGTTGAGACCGTTGCCGCTTTCAAAGAGCGAACAATCGCTGTGGTAGATCTTTTTGCCGTCGTTCGGGTGATAACAGCGCGGACGCTCGAAGCGGGAATAGGGTTTGCCGGTCACGATGCCGCTGCGCTGGCAGTAAAGGCCGTTCATGCTGGCTTTGAAACCGCGGAGCCAGGTGTTTTCCTCCCCGATGGAGAAGGGGAAGGAGCAGCCGATCCCCGGCACCGAAAGGCGATAAGTGCCGCACTTTTGGAATGCCGAGAAATCCAGCTCGTAAACGGCGCTACCGACGGTGATCGCCGAATTATTGACCGGGACGGGCAGACCGTCGCTTGCAAGCCGGACCTTGCCTTCAAAGACGCAATGATTCTCTTCGTCGATCACTTCAAAGGTCTTGACGCCGGTATAGAGGATGCCGCCGCCGAGCCCCATCCATTGGGAAAGATACCCGCGTTTAGCCGGGTCATCCGGGCGGAAGCCGACCTGCGTGACGTGCACCGCCTCGGAGCGCATGGTGCGCGGGTCAAAGCGGAAGGAATATTCGTTTTTATCCAGCATGCCTTCCGGGAAGGTGAGTGTATAGTCCTCTCCCGGCACCAGATCATCCTCAAAGAGCAGATAAACCATGTGCTCTAAGGTCATCTCGCAGGGGCCGTCGGCAAAATTGTTCTGCTTGGTCTTGCGGAAGACCTTCGCCGGATTCTTTCCGTTCAGAAGGTAGGAATCCGCCGCGTCCGCAAGATGAATATCCAGCTTATCGCCGCAGACCTTTTCAAGCGGGTAGCGTTTGTCGCCGAAGCGCGGGTCAGGCACCTTGATGCCGATGCGCTTGCCGTCCTTCATGATCCAGACAAGATAGGGATTATTTTTGTCGTTTTCGAGCGTCTCCCCTTCGCGCGGCGCGTAGGGTTCCTGAACGCCGCCTTCGATCCATCCCTCATGAATTTCCAGGGAAAGGATCGAGGACGCCACAGCCGTGACGTGCACAAGCTCCGGCTTCGGAGAAGAATGTGAAATATGCATATCAGATACCTCTCATCTCAGCGGTTTTTACGCCTTGCGGTTGGCCTGCGCCTTGTCGGCGGCGGAGGCGTTTTCGCGGGCGGCTTTCTTGTCGGCGGCCATTTCCTCCACCGTCTTGGTGTGGAGTCTCGCCGCGCCTTCGGTGATGATCGGCGGGATCAGGGTGCCTTCCGCCTCGGCTTTGGCCCAGCGCGCCTTGGCTTTTTCGATCTCCGATGCGTACTGCGGCAGCCACTCGGCCTCGGCGATGAGCATTTCGTCGACCATCTGCCAGATCTCGTTCGGGTCGCAGACCGCGCCGACCAGCGGGTCCATCATCATGGCCTGTCTTAAAAGATTGATGTCTCCGTGCGCACCGGCCTCCACGGCGAGGCGCTGGACGGTGATGTTGGAAAGGCAGGCGGCGGCGCAGCCGAGCGGCAGATCACCGATGGAGGGCATATTGATGCCGAAGGTGTCCACAAAGCCCGGGGCCTCGACCACGCAGTCGTCCGGCAGGTTGGTTATGGTTCCGTTGTTGACGCGGTTGAAATGCCCGCGGTAAACGCGGCCGGTCTCCATGCTCTCGATGATGAAGCTGCCGTGTTCGCGGCTTCTCTTGTCGTATTCAAATTTTCTCGGGGGTTCCTTGAGCCAGTTCGGGAAGTCGGTTTCAAACCAGTTGCGTCCTTCCACGCAGACGCGCAGATAGCCGCCGGTCTCGCCGAGGATCCAGTCGCGCAGGTCGATCCATTTCCGGACCTCGCCCGGGCGCTTGCGGTACCACGGCACGTACTCGGAGAGGTGGCCGTTGGATTCGGTGCTGAAATAGCCGAAGCGCTTCATCATGTCGATGCGCACCTTTTCGGTCTGGGAGGTCACGGGGTCGTTTTCAAGCGCTTCGAGAAGCTTGTCGCCGATTTCCACGCCGTTGTGCTTAATGGAGGTATACCACGTCATGTGGTTGATGCCCGCGCAGATGATGTCCACATCCTTGGTCTCGTAGCCCAAAAGACGCGCGATGAGCGCATGACCGCCCTGCACGCCGTGGCAGAGACCGACGGTATTCACTTTGCCGTATTTATTGGCATACCACGTCACCATGGCGTTAGGGTTGGAGTAGTTGAGAAGCAGGCAGTCGGGCGTGCAGACCTCGCGGATATCCTTGCAGAGCCCTTAGAGGAAGGCGATGTCGCGCTGGGCATACATAATGCCGCCTGCGCAGACGGTGTCGCCCACACACTGGTCGACGCCGTATTTGAGCGGGATCTCCACGTCCAGCTTGAAGGCGTCCAAAACGCCGATGCGGACGCAGTTGATGACGTATTTCGCGCCCTTCAGCGCCTCGCGGCGGTCGAGTGTGGCGTTGATCTTAATATCCAGACCGTTGGAGTCGATATCGCGCTGGCAGAGCTGATAGACCATGTCGAGGTTGTGCTCATTGATGTCCATGAAGGCGATCTCGGATTTCTGAAGCTCCGGGACCGAGAGAATGTCCGAAAGTAATCCGCGGGTAAAGCCGATGGAGCCTGCGCCGATAAAGGTGATCTTTGCCATGATTGCGTCCTCCTGTGCATATAAATTTTCTTCATCTTAGCAATATTCGGATAAAAAATCAAGAGGCATTCCTTAAAAAGGAACACCTCTTCAAAAGTTATTTGAGTAATGCCACGATTTCCTGCTTCGGGCGGTAACCAAGCGCCATGTCGGTGATCTCGCCGTTTTTCATAACGACGACAGTCGGGATGCTCGTGATGTGGAAGGCCGCAGCCAGCTCTTCTTCCTCATCCACGTTGACCTTGCCGACCTTGAGTTCGGACGCATATTCCTCCGCGATCTCATCAATGATAGGCGCGAGCATCCGGCAGGGGCCGCACCAGGTTGCCCAGAAGTCCAATAACACGGTCTTTTCGGATTTGATGACCTCTTCCTCAAAATTTTCCTTGGTGATGACGATCTCAGCCATGATTC